>JAPPKQ010000134.1 GCA_028819945.1 bacterium
CGTGGCTCATGCGCTCCGCCAAACGGCGCGTGTTGACGAAGATCAGGGGGGGGCGGTGATCCAGGATCAGCTCCGCCAGGCGTTGGTACAGTTCTTCCCACACCTCATTCGGCATCACCGCCTCCAGCGGTGAGCCGGGCAGCTCCAGCGCCACGTCCATGGCGCGGCGGTGGCCGCTGTCGACGATGCGACAGGCCGGCGGCGGACCGCCGGTGGGCTGGCTTGCTCCCGCTCCGGTCAGGAAGGCGGCGGCCGTGGCGATGGGGCGCTGGGTTGCCGACAGGCCGATGCGGGTCACCGGTCTCGCGGTGAGGGCGTCCAGGCGCTCCAGGCTCAGCGCCAGGTGGGAGCCGCGCTTGGAGCCGAGGATGGCGTGGATCTCGTCCACGATCACGGTGCGCGTGGTGGCCAGCATGCCGCGGCCTCCCGCGCTGGTGAGCAACAGGTAGAGCGACTCCGGGGTGGTCACCACGATGTGCGGCGGTCGCCTGGTCATGGCGGTGCGGACCGAAGCCGGCGTATCGCCGGTACGCAGGCCGGCACGGATCTCCGCCGCCGCGACTTCGCCGGAGTCCTGCAACAGCGCGCAGACGCCCTGCAGCGGAGCCTGCAGGTTGCGCTCGATGTCGTTGCTGAGGGCCTTCAGCGGGGACACGTAGACGACGCGGGTTTCGTCCTCCAGCGCACCGGCGGCGGCTTCCCGCACCAGCTCGTCGATGGCGCACAGGAACGCCGCCAGCGTCTTGCCGGAGCCGGTCGGTGCCGCGATCAGGGTGTGGCTGCCAGCCTTGATGGCCGGCCACGCCTCGCGCTGCGCCGGCGACGGGGCGGCAAAGGCGCCGCGAAACCAGGTCGCCACGGCGGGATGGAACAGGTTCAGCGCGTCGTTATCCATGGTGCCAAAAAAAGGACCCCGACAGCCGCAACGGCCACCGAAGTCCTCGTAGACAGGTGTCGGGTGGCGCGGGGCCTAATAGCCTCCCGCCGAGCACCCGGCGCCGTCATACCCCTTGCTCCACTTTTCGTCCTTGGTCAGACTCTGCGTCTGGACCACGCTCGAGGTAGTGACACTGGCAGGGGTGGTCACCGCTGGCGCGGCCTCCACCACCGGCTGGGCCCCTACCTGGGGAACGCTGCGAGAGAAGGGCCGCACGTCGTCGAACACCAGCGCCATCGCGAACAAGGTGATTGCCGACATGGCCAGTACTGCTATCGTGATGCGCATCTCGGCACCTCCCGTGAACCCATAACCTATGCCGCGCCAGGCACGCTGTCAATCCCTACGCGGCGGCGGCGCGGCGTTGCAGGATCCCGTCTGCGCGCAAGCGTTCCAGGGCGCGGCCGAAGGCGGCCAGGGTGGCGTCGATATCCGCATCGCCGTGCAGCGCCGACACGATGTAGGAGACGCCGCGCATGGCGTCCACCCCCTCGTTCAGCAACGCCAGGCGGAAGCTCTGTGCCACCGCGCCGCCGCGGCTGCTGCGCAGCGCCGGAAGGGCGGCCGCGACCGCCTCCGGGCTGCCGTCCCCCTCAATGTTGGGCGCCACGTGCAACAGCGAGCTGTCGTGGTAGGCGAAGCCCTGCGAGCCGCTGTCCGCGAACAGGCGATTCATGCCGGAGCACAGCCGGTCGGCGGCACGGCCGGCACGCTCGGTGAGCGGCTCGCTGGCCACCAGCCCGAGACAGGTGCTGCCGGCGACCGCGCTCAGCGGGTTGGCGTTGAAGGTGCCGGGGTGGGCCACGCGGCGGGCGCCGCCGGACATGGCGATCTGGTCCAGGATCTCGGCGCGGCCGCCCACCGCACCGCCCGGCAGGCCGCCGGCTACAATCTTGGCCATGGTGGTGAGGTCGGGCCGGATACCCAGCCGCCGCTGGGCGCCGCCCGGAGTGATGCGGAAGCCGGTCACGACCTCGTCGAAGATCAGCAGCGCGCCGTGCCGGGCGGTGCTCTCGCGCACCCGGCGCACGAACTCGGCGGCTACCGGCAGGCGGCCACCGACGGCGCCGGTGGGCTCCAGGATCACCGCCGCGATCTCGGGGTCGCCGGCCAGGGTCCGCTCCAGCAACTCCGCGTCGCCCGCGGGGATCACCACTACGCTCGCGCCC
>JAPPKQ010000033.1 GCA_028819945.1 bacterium
GCACCTCCTGCCCCTCGGCGGTGAAGATGAGCTCGGCGTTCTCGGTCACCGCGCCGGTCGCGCCGTCGATGGCGCTGATGACGTTCTGCGCCACCGTCGGCCGCGCCCACAGGAACTCGCCCGTCCCGCGGTCCAGCGTGTAGACGACGCCGGTCTTGCCGGGAATGCCGGTCAGCACCCGGCGCGCCTCGCCGGGCTCGAGCCGCGGGTTGATCCAGCTCACCGCGGCCGGGTCCGGAGCCACCGCGGTGTCGACGAGCAGCCGCTCGAAGGGATGGTCGAGGTCCCAGTGGTCGTTCAGGTGCTGGTAGTACCAGACGATCTCGCCGGTGTCGCCGTGGAGCGCCAGCGTAGAGTTGTGGTAGAGGTAGCTGTTCCCGACGCCGCCGAGGAGGAACTTGGGCGCCGGCGACGTGACCGACGTCCCGACGTAGACCAGGTTCAGCTCGGGGTCGTAGCTCGGCGCCATCCACGACCCGACGTGCACGCGCTCCTCGTAGGGGACGCCGCCCCAGGTCTCGTCGCCCGGCTCGCCGGGCGCGGGCACCAGGCGGCGGCGCCAGACCTCCTCGCCGGTCTCCGCGTCGTGCGCCGCGATGACGCAGGCCTCCGGCCCGCCGTGGGGCCGGCAGCTCCGGCCCGAGATCGCCTTGCCGCCGGCGACGATCGGACCGGACGAGTGGCGGGCGGGGTTGACCAGGTAGTCGAGAATCTGCGTCTCCCAGGCCAGCCGCCCGGTCTCGGCGTCGAGCGCGTAGAGGTAGTTGTCGGCGCCGGTGTCGATGATGCGGTTCCCGTAGATCGCGATGTTCCGGTTGGTCGACGCCCCGTTGACGTAGTCGTTGATGTCGTCCGGCAGCTCGCGGCGGTACTCCCAGCGGAGGTCGCCCGTCACCGCGTCGATGGCCTGGATGACGTCGTTCGGGTTCGGCATGTACAGCACGCCGCCGTAGGCCAGCGGCGTCCCCTGCTGGCTGCCCGCAGCCAGAGCCCGGGTCCAGGCCAGGCGCAGCTCGGCGACGTTGCCGGTGTCGATCTGGTCGAGCGGGCTGTAGCCCCAGCCGTCGGGCGTGCGACGCCACGTGAGCCAGTCGCCGGGGGCCGGGTCCTCGAGCATGGCGTCGGTGACCGGAACGAACTCGTCCGCCGCCCTCGCCTGCCCGGCCGCCGCGGCCGGCACCAGCACCAGCGCCAACACGAGCCACCCGGCAGCAGCCGTAGCAACACCAGCCTCAGCGCGATACCCTCGATGCATCTCGGCCTCCCGTCTCCCCGGAATCCCGGCGCCGACGCGCCTCATCATAGCGCCGCAACCGGCAGCCCTTCACGCAACGGCAGATCGGGCTTCGCACCGCGAGCAGGCGGCACTGCTACGCTGACTTCGCGGGTCACGAGACCGTCCCCGGGGACTGCTGTAGGCTTGGCTGGGCACCCACGCGGAGCCGGCAAGCGACGATCGGCGGCGCCCAGAATGGAGGCGTTGCAGGCCGCACCCTGGTCGGCGTGTGCAACGCAGTTCCGAGGAACGAACATGCGACGAGCCAACACCGTTGTCCTGGCGGCCCTGGTCGCCGGCGCTCTTGCCGCAGGTCCTGCCGTACTTGCCGTATCCGGCCACGCCACGTCCGGCTTCGCCGCAACCGGGCCCGCCGCCAACACCCAGGAGGTGGCCGTCAGCGAGGCCGAGCGGGCCGGCTGCGCGGCGTTGCTGCATCTCCGCAACCTGACCGTGACCTACGCCGGGCTCGCCGAGACCTCCGGCGGCACCTCCTACTGCTACGTCAAGGGCATCCTGCCGCCGGCCATCCACTTCCACGTGCAGATGCCGCTGCCGCGGAACTGGAACGGACGCTTCCTGAAGTGGGGCGACGGCGGCAAGGACGGCGACCTCGACTTCGCCGATCACCGCGTGGCCGAAGGCTACGCAGTCGCCAACAGCAACACGGGACACGACAACGGGGCCGAGCCCGGCTCGTCGTTCGCCTACGACAACCGGCAGGCGGAGATCGACTTCGGCTATCGGGCCGTGCACCTGACGGTGGCGGCGGCGAAGACCCTGGTCGGCAACTACTACGGGCGCGAGCCCGCCTACTCCTACTT
>JAPPKQ010000118.1 GCA_028819945.1 bacterium
GGGCGTGCCCATCTACTGGCTGGGCGGCGCGAAGGTCGCCGACGACTACGCCGACTTCTACGACGGCGGCTGGGATTCCAATGTTCCGCGCACCCGCACCGGGGGGACCATCAGCGGCACCCCGAGAACCTGGACGGGCTCCAACAGCGACGGGACACGCTACGCCAGCCAGGCCATGGGTGCCACTCAGGCCCGCGTCAGTTTCCCCAAGACCCAGGGAAGCGAAATCAGCGGCGGCAATGCCTCGAGCAGCATCACCAGATTCCCCGTCTACGCCCTCTCCCCGGTCATCACGGTGTCGCTGCGCCCCGGCCAGGTGAAGGGTGTAATGGTGGACCAGGATACCCACAACTCCGTCCGGGTGCGCTGGACCAAGCCGGCGGAGGCATCGGCGGCGCCGGTCACGCGCTTCACCATCTGGACGCGCACGCGCAACGCCGCCGACAACGGCTGGATTGTCGACCTGCCCACCACCGACGCGAACGGCTGGATCCGGCGGGCCGATGTCAGCGGCGGGTCGACGACCTCGCGCGTGCTCACCGGCCTGCCCTCGGGCGTGCGCCAGGAGGTGCGGATATCCGCCCGCGCGGACCGGGCGGGCCAGACGCCGCCCACCCTCTACGGCGACAACTCGGCCCCGGTCTCGTTCACCACGGCTGCGGCCAATGCGCCGGGCGCCCCGGCGGCACCCACGGTGAGCGCGACGGCGGACACGCACACCAGCCTCGACGTGAGTTGGAGCGCGCCGACCAACACGGGCCCGGCCATCACCGGCTACGACCTCCAATACCGGGCGGGGACCAGCGGGGACTTCGCCGCCGGACCGCAGGACGTGACCGGCACGTCGGCAACCATCGGCAGCCTTGAGGAGGGCACGTCCTACCAGGTGCAGGTGCGCGCGACCAACGCGGTGGGCCACAGCGGCTGGTCGGCCTCGGGCACGGGTACGACGACGGCGCAGCTGAACAGCGCGCCGGAGTTCGCGTCCGACACGGCGACGCGCAGCTTGCCGGAGAACACGGCGGCGGGGACGGACATCGGCGCGCCGCTGACGGCGACCGACGCGGACGCGGGCGACACCCTGACCTACTCCCTGAGCGGGAGCGACGCAGCCTCGTTCTACATCGTCGCGGCCAGCGGGCAGCTCCGCACCTGGTCGGGCGTCACCTACGACTTCGAGAGCAGGTCGAGCTACACGGTTACCGTGGAGGTCTCGGACAGCACCGCCACCGACACGATCGCGGTGACGATCGCGCTGACGGACGCGGACGAGCCGCCCGCCAGGCCTGTGCCGACCTTCGGCACGACGACCGCGACCAGCCTCGTGGTGAACTGGCAGGAACCGGCCAACAGCGGTCCGGACATCGACGACTACGACGTGCAGTACCGGCTCGCCTCGACCGCGCCGTCGGGGGCATGGACGGCGCACACCCACGTCGGCACGGCCACCACGACGACCATCGGCAGCCTTCAAGCGGGCCAGAGCTACCAGGTGCAGGTGCGGGCGGCCAACGACGAGGGCACGGGCGACTGGTCGGAACCCGGCACGGCCACGGCCGCCGCCAACAGCGCGCCGGCGTTTGTCCTGGGCAGCTACGGCTTCACGCTGACCGAAAACGCCGACGGCACCACGACGGCGGTGGACGTGGGCACGGTCTCGGCGACCGACGCGGACAGCGGCGACACGGTGAGCTACAGCATTGCCGCCGGCAACACCGGCGGGGTCTTCGCCATCGCGAGCAACGGCGCCATCACCTACACGGGCAGCGGCGAGAACTTCGAGGGCTTCGCCGACCCGGCCAATGCCTTCACGCTGACCGTGCGGGCGAGCGACGACCACAACGCGAGCGCCGACGTCGCCGTGACTGTCGCGGTGACCGACGTGGAGGGCGAGGCACCGGCCGCGCCGGCGGCGCCGACCTTCGGCAGGACGACGTCGACCAGCCTCGCGGTCAACTGGCTTGAACCCGCCAACACGGGTCCGGCGATCACGGACTACGACGTATGGTACCGGGAGGAAGGCACGTCGGGATCGTTCATCGGTCACTGGAGTTGACCCGCTTTCGTGGATACCTAATCCTTCTGGGAGGAGGAATCCA
>JAPPKQ010000293.1 GCA_028819945.1 bacterium
CAACGGCTACTCCCCGACCCTGTCGGCCACCGCGCCAGCTTTCGACCCTACCTTTCTGCGTGCCCTGCAGAAAGGAGCGCGGACATCTGCCGCCGAAGGTCGTATTCGGTGTATCCAGCCATCGATCCGCTGGGTCGTCGTGGATGCCCTGTTCAACCGACGGCAGACTCAGGCCATGGTCGAATTCTGCGGGGCTAGCCACGAAGATCGGAGATTCCGCAAGCTTGCCATCCCCGTTGTCATCCCCCGGCAGTTTGGCCGGAACGCCATCGAACAGCCTCCGTATGCGACTGGGGAGCTCCTGGGTTGTGTTAATCATCCGAGTCCCTCCTGCTCAAGGGGAAATCGTCGGCGACACCCCACCATTCCAGCGTAGCACATCGGACAGGGACCAGACCAAGGTACGGACATAGTGGCAGAATGTGCCGCTGGCCCATGGTTTCCTGCCAACCGGCACGAGCAAGGCGGGTAGCGTATAGAGCCTGGAACACGGTGAAAGGGTCCCGGATGGGACCCCGATACAGGGAGGCGTGAAGGGGGAACATGGATGCGGGAGGATGGGGAGGCGCTGCCCGGCCGGCGGCCGGTGGCGGCGGTGATGCGTCAGGCAGGACTGGCTGCGGTACATGAGCCGCAGGGCGCCGGCGGCTGTCGTGCGCGGCGCACGGGCCAAATGACGGCCTCGGCGCCCCGGCGCCTCCTTTGGCCCTTTCCTTGATCCCGCTCGGTCCGCCTAGGGACAGGGCGACGCCTCCGGGTGCAGGATGTAGGTGTCCGGCGGCGGCTCATCCGGGTACAGGTACATCACGACGTACAGGACGTCGCCCGGCGCCAGGTGCTGCGGAATCGTCGGACCCATTTCGACGACGCCCGTGGCCGTCCCCAGATGAATCTCGGTGCGCGAGTCGCAGATGAGACCCGTGGACGTATTCTCAACGGTGCCCCGGAAAAGGCCTGTGGCGGTATGGTAGGCGAAGTCGAAGGTCTGGCCCGCGTTCTCGCCTGCGTAGGGCTCGGTGATCGGAATGGACGGATTCGCCTCCTCACCGGATTCACCGCCTCCTTCGCCCCCACCTTCTGATCCTTCCCCGCCGGCACCGTGCTCGCCGCCGGCGCCATGTTCGCCGCCCCCTTCGCCGCCGCTTCCGCCGTGTTCACCCGCTCCTTCGCCGCCGCCATCCGAGCCTTCGCCCGCGGCGCCGTCCGCCGGGGCGCTGGCGCACGCGTAGGTATCGACCTGGACCGTCCACTGCGAGAAGCTCGTGCCGTCGGCCTGGAGCTCGAAGCCGCTCCGTTCGCCGACGCGCAACCCGGCAATCTGCGGGACGTCCAGGGCGGTCTCGCTACCCATGCCCGGGTCCAGCACGACGGCAACCTGCACGTCGCAGACGGCCTCGGACGCCTCATTGCGGAGCCGCCCGATGAACGCGTCTGCCGTTTCGTCGAACGTCGCGGCGATTTCGGTGTCGCCCAGAAGGCCGGCGAAGGTCTCGCGGCGTTCCAGCGCGAGGGCCTTGTGAACGCCGTCGAAGGCGCCGTGGACGGTGCCGCTGCCGACGAACGGCGTATCGTCGCCGTTTTCACCATCTTCACCATCTTCGCCGCCGCAGCCGCCAAGGGCCACCAGAACAACCAGACCGAACACCCAGTAACGCATCTTCGATTCTCCAGCATCAATGTTGTGTCGGAAGGCGGCCTGCCGTCCCGGAAGGCCGCACGCGCGCTCCTGACCGGAGGACGGATTCCACTTCCACGACTTTCGAGGGCATCCTCGTTTCCGCCGCCGGACCGTTCGCCGGCCAGCGGGCGTCGTGGAGAGCGGCGGCGTGCGGGCACCGTACAGGCGCGGGCGTCTGCCGCAAGGGTCCCGGATGGGACCCCGATACAGGGAGGCGGGAGGGGGGAACATGGCGGCGGGAAGATGCGGAGGCGCGGTGCGGCCGGGGGGGCGGTCAGGGCGGCGGCAGGGCGGCGACGGCCAGGACGCGCGGCACCAGGGCGACCTGGCCGGGGACTTCCAGCTTGCGATACACCCGCTTCAGGACCTTGCGCACGTAGCCGGGGCGGCGGCCGGTGGCGGCGGCGATGTGCGGCAC
>JAPPKQ010000369.1 GCA_028819945.1 bacterium
CTGTGGCTGAATGCGGCCGGAGGGTCGGGGTGGGACGACCCTGGGCGGTCGGGAGGCTGGTTCCGTGTGTGCTCGTCGCCGCCATCGTCGCGACGTGCGTTTCCGGCACTGCGGTTGCGACGGCGGATGAGTTCGAGGGCCTGCGGGTGCGCATCGCGGCGCGCATGCTCGACGGCGGGAGCATCGAGTTCGCACTCCAGCAGCGGCGCGCGGGAGTCTGGGAGACCCGCCAACTGCCCGCCAGACGGTTCATGCCCGCCGACGCCACGCCCCGCCGCTGGCTCACCAGTTCGCCTCTGACGCCCGCCGGCCTGCAGGTGCGCATCGCCGCGCGCAGGCTCGACGGCGGGAGCATCGAACTCGCTCTCCAGCGATGGAGCGACGGATCCTGGGGAGCCCGTCAACTGCCCGCGAGCCGGCTCATCGCCGCCGACGCTGCGCCGGGACGCTGGCTCAACAGTTCGCCCCTGACGCCCGCCGGACCGACCGCCATCCCGCCACTGCCGGAGTGGAGTTTGCTGGCGGGCGGGGACGTGCTGATGGACCGCACCGAGCCCGCCGGGATCGACCCGTTCGCGGGCATCGAGCCGCCACTGGCCTCGGGCGACCTCGCCGTCGTGAACGTGGAGATGGCGATCAGCGACCGGGGCGCGCCGATCGGCAAGCATTTCACCTTCCGCGCCCCGCCGTCGGCGGCCCAGCGGATCGGCGACGCCGGGATCGACGTGGCCAACCTGGCGAACAACCACGCCAAGGACTACGGCCCGGTGGCGCTGACCGACACGATCGCCTCGCTGGAGGCCGCCGGCGTGGTCGCCCTCGGGGCGGGAGCCAACGACACCGAGGCCTTCCGGCACCGTCTCCTGGAGGTCCACGGGGCCGTCACGGTGGCGTTCGTCGGCGTGTCCATGATCGTGCCCTGGAGTTTCCCCGCCGGCCCCGACTCGCCCGGCATCGCCACCGGCACCGAACCCGGACGCGTCCTGCAGAGCGTGCGCACCGCCGCCGACGAGGCGGACGTGGTGATCGCCGTCGTCCATTGGGGCGTCGAGGTGGCCACCTGCCCGAGCGCCGAGCAGCGGGCCTTCGCCCAGGAGCTGTTCGACGCCGGCGCCGTCGCCGTCATCGGCCACCACCCGCACGTCCTGCAGGCGATCGAGTTCGACAACGGAAGGTTGGTGGCCTACTCGCTGGGCAACTTCGTGTGGCACCCGAGAAGGGGCATCAGCGGCGAGACGGGCGTCCTGCAGATCGACTTCGCCGGCGACCGGATCGTCGGCTGGGAGTTCCATCCGCACCTGCTCGACGAGAACGGAGCACCGCGCCCCGCCGAAGGGGGCTGGCGGGTCGACCGCCTCGGTGACCTCATCGAGGGCGACTGCGAGCGGCACGAGGGAACGTCGCCCTACGACCTCACTCCTCGAGGCGACACATCGGGTTCGGGCGAGCAGCCGGATGCGGAACTGCGGCGCTTCTCCGGCCGGCAGTTCAAGGAACTGCTCGATTCGGTGAGACTCCCCAACCTGGTGGACATTGCCGACGCCCCCGCCATCACCGGCGACACAAAGACCGACGACCGCATCCGGGAGGTCGCCGAGGATCGGGGCTACCGGCTGCAGCCTGTGGTTGCCTCCCCGGACGAGTTGGTGAGCGTCGAGCAGAAGCTGCTGCAACCCGAGGCGGCACGCGCCTACGGGGCTCTCAGCGCGGCGGCCCGGCAGGCGGGCCATCAACTCATTCTGAGGTCGGCCTACCGTGGATTCGACGTGCAGAGGTTCCTGCTGTTCCGCCACCTGAAGGAGCCCTTCACGAGCGAGAGGATCCGGCACGCACTGCGAGTCGTTGCGCCACCCGGCTACTCGCGTCACCAGACCGGTTACGCCGTCGATCTGGAAACCCCCGGTTACGGGATCAACGACTTCAAGTACTCCGACGCGTACGCCTGGTTGGCCGCCGACAACTTCCTGCAGGCCAAGACGCACGGCTTCATACCGAGCTACCCGGCCGGAGTCGACAGCCAGGGACCCGACCCCGAACCGTGGGAGTTCTTCTACGTCGGCGTCGACAACCTCGTAGC
>JAPPKQ010000387.1 GCA_028819945.1 bacterium
CGCTTGACGCGCTCCGCCTGCTCGGCCCGCTTGGCGGCCAACTCCTCCGGCGTCAGGTCCGAGGCCGCCTTCTTGTCGTCCGCCGCCTTGGCAGCCGCGGGGGCGGCCTTCGCCGCCTCCTGGGCCGAGGGCCGCCGGTCGGGCGGATGCTCCTTGGTGAAGTATTCGACATCGACGCCCTGCGGCAGCTCGATCTCCGCCAGGGGGTGGCTCTTGAGCAGCGGATGGATGTCGAGATCCTCGTCGAGCAGCAGGTTGCGCGGGTCCGGGTGGCCGTCGAACTCGACCCCGAACATCTCGCGCACCTCGCGCTCGGCCCACTCGGCGCCCATGTGCAGGTCGGTGATCGTGGCGATGGACGGCGCCTCGCCGGTCAGCCGCGTCTTGATGCAGACCCCGTGCCGATAGCGCAGCGAGTAGAGGTGGTAGACGACCTCGATGCCGTCGTCCTGCCAATCGACCGCGGTCAGGTTGCGCAGCAGGTCCATCGACAGCCGCTCGTGGTCACGGCTGGCGGCGATCACGTCGTGCAGGTCGGCCGGTGCGACGCGCAGGGCCTGGTCGATCTTGGTCTCCTCGGCCGTGAAGTCCAGCATCGGCAGGGCCTCGCGGTAGAGGTCGGCGACGCCGCCGGACTCCGGGGTCGATTGCGCGGCGTCGGTCTGCGTCGTCATACGCCGCGCGCCCGTGTCTCCATGATCTTGTCCTGCAGGGCCAGGAAGCCGTCGAGCAGCGATTCCGGCCGCGGCGGGCAGCCGGGCACGTAGACATCGACCGGGATGATCTTGTCGACGCCTTGCAGCACGCGGTCGTACTGGGTGTAGGGGCCGCCGTTGGTCGCGCAGGCGCCCATGGCGATGGACCACTTGGGGTACGGCATCTGCTCCCAAAGCAGCTTGACTGCAGGGGCCATCTTCTTCGTTACGGTGCCGGCGACGATCATCACGTCGCTCTGGCGTGGCGACGGCCAGGGCACGATGCCGAAGCGGTCGAGGTCGTGGTGCGCCATGTAGGTGGAGATCATCTCGATCGCGCAGCAAGCCAGCCCGAAGGTCATGGGCCAGAGCGACGCCTTGCGCGCCGCGGCGATCAGCGTGTCGGCCGGCACCTGCATCACGCCCGGCAGCGCGACCTTGTAGGGCACCAGCGGCGCGGCGTCATCGATCGGCAGGAGCCGCAGCTCCTCCGGCGAGACCGGCGCCGTGAGCGTGCCGGCTATCGGACTCTCTCGCTCGACCATTCCAGGACGCCTTTCCGCCATGCATAGGCCAGCCCCACCACCAGGGTGAGGATGAACAGCACCATCTGCCAGAGGATCACCTTGTCGAACGGGGCCGGCCCCACCGCGCCGCCGCTATCCATCAGCCCCAGGAACGAGGCCGCCCAGGGGAACAGGAAGACGATCTCCACGTCGAAGACGAGGAAGAGGATCGCGAAGATGTAGTAGCGCACGTGCACCTGCGCCCAGTTGCGGCCGATGGGCAGCATGCCGCACTCGTAGACCTGGCCCTTGAGCCGGGTCGAGCGGCGCGGCGCCAGCACCTTCGTGGCGATGATCGCGTTGAGCACCAGGAAGGCCCCGACGGGGACCGCCAGGAGCACGGCGCCGTAGTTCTCGATCAGTTGCTCCACGGCCGCCTCCGAGCCGCCCGTGGGGGCGATTGTGCGAGATTTCGCAGCCGGATCGTATGGCCGCCCCAGATCGGTGTCAATCGAGGCCGGGGGGCCGCGCCGCCTCGCCCAAGGGAGGCTCGTCCAGAGGCTCGCCCAGATCCGCGCGGCGCTCCCGCAGGCCGTCGAGCCGCTGGCGGAGTTCGCCGAGGCGCTCCCGCTCCCGCGCCACGACGGGCGCCGGCGCCTTGCCCGTGAAGCCCGGGTTGGCGAGCTTGGCCTCGATGCGGGCCTCGTGCCCCTCGGCCTCGGCGATCTGTTTGTCGAGGCGGGCGCGCTCGCGCGCCAGGTCCACCAGCCCGCCCAGGGGCAGCACGACCTCGGCCCGGTCGAGCACCTGCGTCACGACCTGCTCGGCGGGGGCCCCGGCACGCGCGGCCACCATGTGCAGCGGGCGGGCG
>JAPPKQ010000230.1 GCA_028819945.1 bacterium
GCCAGACGGAGCCGTCGACGCCGTGAGCCGATCGATGACCGCCTCCGTCGGCAGCACGTCGGCGTACTTGGCGTCGAGGTCGAACAGGCCCACGGCGAGGCTGGCCTGGATGCGGTCGTAGACGCACTCCTCGGGGACGATCGTCCGGAAGTTGTAGGAGAAGGCATCCACGGCCGTGGCCCGGATGCAGCCGCTGGTGGTGCATCCGGCGAGGATCACCGTGTCGACGCCGAAGTCCACGAGGTAACTCACCAGAGCCGTGCCGAAGAAGGCGCTGGCGTGGCGCTTGGGAAGCAGCACGTCGCCCTCCTCAGGGGCCACCTCGGCCACGAACTCGTAGCCCCGGTCGCTGATGGAGGTGATCGCCGGGTTGATGCTGCCGAAGCGCCCCGCGTCGACGGCCTTCTTGGGCGCCACGTACGGGAAGACGATCGGGATCGCGGCCTCCCGCGCCGCACCGAGGAGACGGGCGATGTGCGGCATCGCCGCCCACGCCCTGTCGCCGCAGGCCGTCGGGTACATGGTGGTGATGGCTTCGCGGATCGGCGCCGGCCTGTCGCCGGCCGTGCGGTACTGCACGTCGATGACGAGCAGCGCGGGACGCTCGCCGAAACCCGAGGGCCCCCCGAATCCCGACAGCTCGTACACGTCGAGGTCGTCGCCGGGGATCGACCCCAGCCACGACCGCCGGTCCTCGGTCTGCCCGCTCATGGGTTCTCCCTATCGTTCGGCCGATTCATTGTCTGGTCGACTCATTGTCTGGTCGATTCATTGCTCAGTCGATTCTCGAGGTCGTCGAACCGCTCCAGATCCACCAGGGCCTGACGCTGCGCCCATCCGAGCACGCGGTCGCCCAACTCGCCGGAGTCGCCGTGCTCGTGGAGATGCGCCAGAGCATCCTGACCGGCCTTGAGCATGACCCGAAGCAGCAGATTTGCGTGCAGGATCAACCGGTAACCCATCTCCTGCAACTCCTCGCGGGGCAACTGCGGGGTCTTGCCGCCCTCCACGACGTTGAGGAGCACGGGCGTGTCCCCCAACTCGGCGGGAATCCTGCGCATTTCCTCGACGGCTCGCGGCGCCTCCACGAAGATGACGTCGGCTCCGGCCTCCGCATAGAGGCGCGCCCGGCGGATCGCCTCGTCGAAGCCCAGCACCGAGCGGGCATCGGTCCGGGCGATCAGGACCAGGTCAGGGTCGGCGCGAGCGCTGAGCGCGGCGTCGATCCTGGCCAGCATCTCGGCGGGCGCCACGAGCCGCTGGCCGGCGAAGTGCCCGCACCGCTTCGGCATGGCCTGATCCTCGATCTGCACGGCGGCGGCGCCCGCCTTCTCCAAGAGGTGGACCGTGCGCATGACCGATAGCGGCCCGCCGAAGCCGGTGTCGGCGTCCACGATGACCGGGATGTCGACGGCGTCGCAGATCCTCGAGGCCTCGTCCACCACCTCGGCCATCGAGACGAGGCCGATGTCCGGCAGACCGAACTGTGAGTTGGCGAGCCCTGCCCCGGTCACGAAGCAGCAGTCGAAGCCTGCCCGCTCCACCAGGCGGGCCGACAGGGCGTTCACCGCGCCGACCACGATCGTGGCCTGCGGGCGGTCGAGCAGAGCCCGCAGGGCGGCACTCCTCGACGGCGCCGGCGGCCCACCGACCCCTCGGGGGATTCCGTCGCTCGCCGAGCCGCCGGCCTCCGGGGGGACCATCAACGTCGACCCGCGGGAGCACGGTCCCGTGCGGGGGGCCCGCCGCGATCCCCCGCCGCAGACGGACCGGGAGCCCCTGACACGAACCCGCCGCGACTCCCCCGGTGCGCCGACTTCGCCCGCCGGGGGATTCCCCGCGCGTCGGGCTCCGGGAGTACGGTTGCGACTCGTGCGGGAGGCACTGTCGTGAGGGCGCGGCAATGGGCGTGGCTCATCGTCAAGCGCATCCTCTTCATGATTCCGATCCTATTCGGCGTGGCGACGGCGACTTTCTTCCTCACCCGGCTGGCCGGCGGCGACCCGGCCTATCTGGTCGCCGGATCCTTCGCCACGGAGGAGGTCATCGCCAGCGTCCAAGCCCAACTC
>JAPPKQ010000338.1 GCA_028819945.1 bacterium
CGTCGCCGCGCGGCTCGGCGTGTCCTACGAGCACCTGCGCCAGGTGAATCCCGACGTGATCGTGGTGGCGGTGACCGGCTTCGGGCCGACCGGGCCGTACGCCGACCGGCCTGCCTACGACGGCATGATCCAGGCGGCGTCGGGCTTCGCCGCGCTGGAGGCCGACGCCGAGACCGGCGAGCCGCACAGCCTGCGGCACACCGTCTCGGACAAGCTCACCGCCCTGTACGCCGTGCAGGCGGCCACCGCCGCGCTGCTGGCGCGGGAGCGGGGGGCCGGCGGCCAGCTGCTGGAGGTCGCCATGCTGGAGGTCTCGGCCTCCTTCCTCTGGATCGACGCGGCCGGCCGGGAGACCCTGCTCGACTACGACGGTCCGCAACGCTCCGACCCGGCCGCGCACATCAAGCCCATGGCCTGCGCGGACGGATGGATGTACATCGTGGCGCTGAGCGACGATCAGTACGCCGGGCTGTGCCGCGCCCTCGAGGTGGAGGTGGACGAGCGGTTGGCGACGATGGCCGGGCGGCACCAGAACCGCGGCCCGGCGCGGCTCGTCTGGCGTGAGATCCGCGCCCGGCTGGCGGCCCTGGGCACAGCGGAGGCATGTGCCCGCCTGGAGGCCCACGACGTTCCGCACAGCCCCGCCGTCGCGGTCGGTGATCTGCCCGCACACCCGCAGCTGTCCCAGCGGGACTTCTTCGGCGACAGCGTCCACCCGGCTGCGGGGCGGATGCGCCAGACGAGACCTCCGGTCCGGTTCTCCGGCACGCCTCTGGTGTGGCAGCCCCATGCCCCCGAACCCGGCCGCGACACCGACGAGATCATCGCCGGGCTGGGCGGTGCCGACGCCGGCGCGCTGCGCGACGCCGGCGTGATTTCCTGAGGCTCACCGGCACGCTGGTTTCGCCGCCGGCGGGTGCGGGCGGTACTGTCACGCCGGTGCAGCGCGTGACGGTGGTGGGTGCCGGCTCGTGGGGAACCACGATCGCGTCGCTCGTCTCGGCCAACGCGCCGACCCGGCTCTGGTGCAGGCGCCCGGAGGTGGCCGGCGAGATCAATGCCCGTGCCACCAACGAGCAGTACCTGCCGGGGTTCGCTCTGGCGCCGCCGCTGGAGGCCGGCAGCGACCTGGCCGCGGCGGTGACGGGGGCGGGGATCGTGGCTATGGCGGTGCCGTCGCATGTGTTCCGCGGCGTGCTGGAGGAACTCGTGCCGCACCTCGGACCCGGCGTGCCGGTCATCAGCCTGAGCAAGGGGCTGGAGCAGGGCTCGCACCGCCGGATGTCGGAGATCGTCGAGGAACTGGCGCCGGGACATCCGGTGGGTGTCCTCACGGGCCCGAACCTGGCGCGGGAGGTTCTGGCCGGCTCACCCGCCGCCGCGGTGCTGGCCATGAGCGACGTCGCCGCCGCGGAGCGGCTCGTCCCGATCTTCGCCCTCGAGCACTTCCGCGTGTACGTGGGCCACGACGTGGTGGGCTGCGAGCTCGGCGGTGCATTGAAGAACGTGGTGGCTCTGGCGGTGGGCATGGCCGAAGGATTGGGCCTGGCGGACAACAGTCGGGCCGCCCTCATCACCCGCGGCCTCGCCGAACTGACCCGCCTGGGAGTCGCCATGGGAGGCGAACCGGCGACCTTCGCGGGCCTTGCCGGCCTGGGGGACCTGCTGGCGACGTGCCTGAGCCCCCAGAGCCGCAACCACCACGTGGGTGTGCAGTTGGGCCGGGGGAGGACTCTCGGCGAGATCACCGCCGCCATGCAACAGGTGGCGGAGGGGGTCAAGACGGCGCGGGTGGTCCTGGAGTTGGCCGCCGAGCACGGGCTGGAGATGCCCATCACCTCCGAGTTGTGCGCGGTGCTCGACGGCGGCCGGGACCCGGGGGAGGCGTACCGGAACCTGCTGGGACGGAGCCTTCGCCCCGAGCCGGAACCCCTCGGGTAGGAGCGGAGGTGCGCGGCTGGGGCGGCGGGACCGGGACGCGCTGGACGGTGCTGGCGCTGGCCGGCGCCGGCGGCGCGATGGCCGTCGACGGCGCCGGGCGGATCGTCACCGGCCGGAGAGGC
>JAPPKQ010000265.1 GCA_028819945.1 bacterium
CTGGTAGCGGTCGATTCGCCGGGCTAGTATCTGGCGCCCCCACGTGCCAGCGGCCGCCTCTAACCCCTCCAACTGCTCTATGACGGCACCGAGCCCGGCACGGCCGCGCACCTGCGTGCCGGGCGCCACGTGCTGCCAGCGGAACAGGAAGCGCATGAAGTCCTGCGCGGTGACCGGCTGGATGTCCCGGCGACGGCGGCGCTGCGAGTAGACGTGGATCCGCGCCAGCAAACGGCGGCTGCACCACTCACCTTCGGCCGCCTCCCCCGAGTCCGGTCCCCGCGGACGGAACCGGCCAGAGAGCGCGAACCCCTCCGCCTGCAGTGCCCCCAGGGCGATCCGGACGGTTCCCAGGCCCAGGGACGTGGCCGCCGCCAGCTCGGCGACGGTCACCGGCCCCATGACCTCCAGATGGCCGCGGATCGCCTCGATCGCCACATCCGCGGGGTCGCCGATGTCGGTCGGCTCGTCGGTGCCGTTGCCCGACGGCAGGTCGGTGCCCAGCAGGGCGGCCACGGCCGGGCGCAGCTCGGTGGTGCACCAGTAGCCGCTGGCGAGGCCTGCCCGTCCGGCCGCCGCGAGGCGTCGGAACAGGTCCTCCCAGTCGGGACGGGGTCTGCAGAGCACGAGCTGTGTGAGCAGGTCGTGCAGCTCGTCGGGGTCGCGCACCTCCGGCGCCACCTCGGCGCACGTGCGGGTGATGGCGTCGGGATGCAGGGCGCCGATCTCGCTGAGGTCCACCGGCAGGCCGCGCGGCAGTCGCACGGCCCGGGTGCGGCGCTCCTCCAGCGGCGCCTCGTCGAGGAACGTGAAGGGCCGGCCGTTGAGGATCTCGTGCGCCAGAGGCGAGGGCTCGGGCGTGTCGCGGAACTCGACGGCCACCTCCCCGGAGCGCAGTGCCTTCAAGAGCGCCACGAGGCCGTCGATGTCGGTGGCTTCGTGCAGGGCGTCGTGCAGCGTCTGGCGCACCAGCAGGTGGTCGGGGATGGGTATCGGACCGGGATTGTTGTCCCCGCAGGCCGCCAGGCCGGGGAAGGTGGCGGCCATCACGTCGTCGGCCTCCATGCGCTGGATCGGCGGCGGGTTGCGCTTGCCGCCCTTGAAGCGCAGCACGGTCAGCGCCCGGTTCAGGTTCCAGCGCCAGCGCACCCCGAACAGCGGCGAGACGATGATCGCCTGCGTGAGGGTGTCGGTGACGGTGTTGGGGTCCAGCATCCGCGGCACGTCGCGGAGGGGGAAGCTGTGCTGGGGCCCGAGCGACAGCACCACGGCGTCGTCGTTGGCCGCGGCCTGCAACTCGAAGTCGAATGTGCGGCAGAAGCGCTTGCGAAGCGCCAGCCCCAGCCCCCGGTTCAGCCGCCCGCCGTAGGGGCTGTGGATCACGAGCTGCATACCCCCGCTCTCGTCGAAGAAGCGCTCGATGACCAGCCTGCCCTGCGTGGGGAGCGACCCCAGGGAGGCCCGCCCCGCGGCCAGGTACGACACGACGGCCTCGGCGGCGACGGCGTCGAGGCCGCAGCGCTCGGCGGAAGCGGTCCGGGCGCCGTCGGGGTCGCCGGCGTCCAGGAACCCCTCCACCAGAGCCCGCAGCTTGCTCACCTCGCCGCTCAACTCGGCGGTCCGCGACGGCGCCTCGCCCAGCCAGAACGGCACCGTCGGGGGCGCGCCCTCGGCATCGACCACGCGCACCACGCCCGATTCGACGCGCCGGATCCGCCAGGAATGCGAGCCCAGCAGGAACACGTCGCCGGCCATCGACTCGATGGCCCAGTCCTCGTTGACGGTGCCCAGGAAGGTGTCGTCAGGGTCCAGCAGCACCCGGTAGTCGGCCACGTCGGGGATCGCCCCGCCCGAGGTCAGCGCGGCGAGGCGCGCGCCGCGGCGGCCGGCCGCCTCGCCTGCGACCGAGTCCACGTGCACGTAGTCGCCGCGCCGTCCCCGCCCCGTCACCACGCCGGTGTTGGTGAACCGCAGCGTCTCGTCGAAGTCCTCCCGGGACAGGTCCGCGTACGGCGCGGCGCGGCGCACCAGCCCGAACAGGTCATCGATCTTCCAG
>JAPPKQ010000268.1 GCA_028819945.1 bacterium
TGAAGAAGATGTCCGAAACATTGGAACACGAGACCGGCCATTCGATCTTGCGGGGACTGGGTGCGGCGGGGGCGGTGCCGGCGGGCCGGATAGCGTGTGGGTCTGTGCGCTTGTTCGTGTATGTCGTGGCGAGTGACACCGGGTTCGCCCCCAACCCGTTCTTCGGGCGCTGCACGCTCGCGACCTGCAAGCCTCGCATCCGCGGCGCCGCCGGTGAGGGGGACTGGATCGCCGGGGTCGGGTCGGTGCCCCGCGGCCAGGAGGGCAAGCTCGTATACGCCATACGGGTCGCCGAGACGATGCACTTCGACGAGTACTGGGCCGACCCGCGATTCGCCGCCAAGCGCCCGAACCCGCACGGGGGCCGCCGGCAGCGCTGCGGCGACAACATCTATCGCCGAGACCCCGAGACCGGCGCCTGGATCCAAGAGCGCGGCGGCCACAGCAACGACGACGGAACGCCCCACTGCGGCCACGTCCGCCGCGACACGCGCGAGCCACGGGTGCTGGTCGGAGACCACTTCGCCTACTTCGGCGCTGACGCCGTCGACGTCCCGAGCCGGTTCCGACCCTGGCAAGAACGCGATTACTTCAGCAGGATCCGAGGCCACCGGAGCAAGCTCCCCGAGGATCTGCGCGACAGCTTCGTCGAATGGCTCGAGGAGCTGACCGTCGAGACCGGCGGCCTGGCCGGCGAGCCGCTCGGCTGGTCCGACGGGCGGCCCGGGCGGGCCTGCGGCGCATCCGCCTGCGGGTAGCCCCCTTGACGGTCACCGCATCGCCGCAGGCACCGAGAAGCGCCAACGCGGCAGCGCCGGCCACGGCCGACCGATCTGCCCAATCCGCGCGCCCGCGGCGACACGCCTGCTACGGACACCGTAGAGGAGACGGCCCGCCTCGCGGGGCGGTGCGACCCGTCGCCAGGCCCGGTCGGTCCGAGCGCCTCACAGCGGGGCATGAATGCGGCCGGTCACGCAGACGAGCCACAAACCGAGAATCGGCACGCGAGACGGCGGTCAACATGGCCCGCTGCGGCGATGACCGCGCCCGTGCTCTCCGACGGCGAGCCCTACCAAGGAGTCGTTGCCGTCGTGGACGAGTCGGCGGTCAACGTCACGCCAGCAGGTTCGGCCCGATACCCGGCAGATGCCACCGACACGATCGTGACACAGCCAGAGCCCACCACCGACTGGTCGGGTTCGGTGGCTGCTGACTCATCCAGGGCGTCGAGGCGCACCGCGCCCGAAGCGACCAGCCGGGAGATCGGCCGTCGGGCCGAGAATCTCCAGCGATGCCGACAATCTCGAGCGATGCCGGCGACGGGGGTCTCGCCGGCAGGCGTGCTGACCGTTCGCCGCTACTGGGGCGATTCGCCGTCCTGATCGTTCAGTCGCGCCCGCAGGGCCGCCAACTCGGCCTCGGCGACGTCGGCGCGGTCCTCGGCGGCGCGGCGGGCGGCCTCGGCGGCGCGGCGGGCGGCCTCGGCGGCGTCGCGTTGGCGGCGGGTCTGTTGGAGTGCGTGGCGGGTGTCTTCGTGGTCGGGCAGCCACAGGCCCGTGCGGGGGTCTCCGAAGCGCAGGCGGCCCTCCTCGGCGAACAGGTCCAGGCCCAGAGCTGCGCTGCGGCCGCGGAGGCCGCCGCCGTCGGGCGCCGCGGCTATCGGCTCCCAGGCGCCGCCGGCGAGTCGGTCGCCCTGCAGCATCGGCGTATAGAACTCTCCGCCGGTGGGATCCAAGCGCCAGTACTCCCCCGCGCCCATCTCCCGGTAGATCGCGGGCTTCTCGTCCAGGTCCCGCTCCTGGGTCGACTTCGAGGCGATCTCCAGCACGAACGCCGGCGCGCCCGACTCCCACAGCCGGTAGCTGACCGCCAACTCCAAGGGCCCGGGGTCCACGCCGAAGCACACGAACACGTCCGGCACCACGAACTCCGCGTCCGGAAACGGGCGGTAGTAGAGGTTCCGCTCCGAGCACACGACCGGGCTCCCGACGGCGGGGCCTCGGGCGGCGCCGGCGGCGGGGCCGCCCGGCGACGCGAGGCTGCGGCTGGCAGCGCC
>JAPPKQ010000392.1 GCA_028819945.1 bacterium
CGTCGCCATGTCTCACACAGGCGCGTGACCCGCCATGCTTCGCCATCGGCGCCGATGAGACTGCAGATCTCGGGAATCGACCGCTCCGATGCGATCAACTCCTGCTTGACCGCCATGTCGACACCCATGTGGCAGGGGTCGGTGATCGGAGGGCAGGCCACCCGCACGTGGACCTCGAGCGCCCCTGCGTCCCGCAGCATCCGCACGAGCGGGCCTGACGTGGTTCCCCGCACGATCGAGTCGTCGACCAGCACCACCCGCTTGCCCGCCACGTTGTCGCCGAGCGGGTTGAACTTCATGGCCACGCCCGCCTCGCGCTGCTCCTGGGTGGGTTCGATGAACGTGCGGCCGACATAGCGGTTCTTGATGAGCCCGTCGGTGTAGGGCAGCCCCGACTGCTGGGCGTATCCCACAGCCTGCGGCGTCCCCGAGTCGGGCACCGGTGCCACCAGATCCGCCTCGGCGGGAGCCTCGACGGCGAGTTTGGCGCCGAGGCGCTGCCGCACCGCGTGGACCAGCGAGCCGCCGTGGTGCGTGTCGGGCCGCGAGAAGTAGATCTGCTCGAAGGTGCAGAAGGCCGGCTGTTCGGGATGCGCACCCTGCTCGAGCGTCATGCCGCCGGCGTCGAGCCGCACGATCTGCCCCGGCGCCACCTCGCCGGCGAAGGTGGCCCCGACGACCGAGAGTGCGCAACTCTCCGAGGCCAGCACCCAGCCGTCGTCGAGCCGGCCCATCACCAGCGGGCGGAAGCCGCGCGGGTCCCGCACCCCGTAGACGGCGTCACGGGTCAGGATGGTCAGGGAGTAGGCGCCCTCCAGCTGCGCCATCAGTCCCCGGATCCGGCTGAGCCAGCCACCGGCTGCGACCACCAGCAGTTGCACGATCAGCTCCGTGTCCGAGGACGTCTGAAGCCCCACACCGCTCTCCAGGAGATCCCGCCGGAGCTGCGGCGCGTTGACCAGGTTGCCGTTGTGGGCCACCGCCAGCGGCCCGTCGATGGTCTCGATCACCTGCGGCTGGATGTTGCGCAGCGCCGAGGCGCCGGTGGTGCTGTAGCGGTTGTGGCCGATGGCGGCCTCACCCCGGAGAGTCGAGAGGTTGTCCTCATTGAAGACCGACCCGACGAGGCCCGGGCCGCGGTGCAGATGGACCGCTCCCCGGTCGCAACTGGCGATCCCGCATGCCTCCTGGCCACGATGCTGGAGGCTGTGCAGGCCGAAGAAGGCGATCCGGGCGGCGTGGCGGCCGGGCGCGTACACGCCGACGACGCCGCATTCCTCCCGGGGGGTGTCGCCGGCGGGGCCGATCATGAGGCCAGCCTCTCCCGGGCCGCCAGGACCCGCTTCAGCGCCAGCTCGGGCGTCACCTCGACGCAGGTGAGATGGCCCATCTTGCGGCCCGGCCGTGCGTCGCGCTTGCCGTAGAGATGCAGGTGGACCCCGGGGTCGGTCAATACCTCCGACCAGCGCGGTTCGCCACCGGCCCAGAGGTCGCCCAAGAGTTGCGCCATTGCGGCCGGCCGGCAGGTTCCGTCGCCCAGCGGCAACCCGCAGACGGCCCGGAGCTGCTGCTCGAACTGGCCGGCGGCTGCCGCCTCGATCGTGCAGTGGCCGCTGTTGTGGGGGCGGGGGGCGATCTCGTTGACGACGAGTTCGGCACCTACCACGAACATCTCGACGCAGAGCACCCCGACCACGTCGAGGTGGTGGGCCAGGTGGCCGGCGATACCGACCGCGGTGGCGGCCACCTCCTGCGGCAGCCGTGCCGGAACCGCGGTCAGATCGAGGATCCCGTCCACGTGGACGTTCTCCATGACGCCGTGATCGGCGATCGCGCCGTTTGCGGACCGGGCCACGACGACCGACACCTCCCGGTCGAACGGAACTTCCTGCTCCGCTATCAGCCGGACCGAACCCAGGCGCCGGAACACCTCGGCGGCGGGGGCGGCCCGCTCAGGGCCCGGCTCGGCGGCAGGCACGCGAACCTGGCCCTTGCCGTCGTAGCCGCCGCGGGCTGTCTTCACGATCACCGGACCGTGTAGAGC
>JAPPKQ010000364.1:0-970 GCA_028819945.1 bacterium
CCCTACGACGAGAGCAAGCGTTTCGCCGAGGCGCTGGTGATGATGCGGCGCCGCATGCACGGGCTGAATGCGCGCGTGGTACGGATTTTCAATACCTACGGCCCGCGCATGCGCGTAGGGGACGGGCGCATGTCGATCGAGTTCGTGACCAACGCCCTGCGCGGCGAGCCGCTGACGGTGGTGGGTGACGGCAGCCAGACGCGAAGTCTGTGCTTTGTGACCGACATGGCCGAGGGCATCTCCCGCGCGATGTATCGGCCTGCCACGGACGGCCAGGTGTTCAACCTGGGCAATCCCAGCGAGCACTCGGTGGCGGAGTACGCGGACTGGATTCGCGACATCGCCGACTCCACGTCCGAGATTCGCCACGTGCCGGCCCGCCCGGACGATCCGCAGCGGCGGCGGCCCGACATCGGCCGCGCGCGCGAGGTGCTGGTCTGGCAGCCGCAGGTGGCGCCCGCCGACGGATTGCGTCGGACGGTTGACTGGTACCGCGAGCATCTGGCGCTTGCTGAGCCGAACTAGCCCAAGCGCCCTCGTCTCGGCCTGGACGCCGCAGTTGCTGCTGGCGCTGGCCGCCGTCGTGGTGTCCGGCATCTACACGGCGCTGGCGGCGGCGGAGCTTGGCGGCGTGTTGCAGGTCGCGCCGCCGGTACTTGGTGCGGCGCTGGCGGCCGCCGCGTGGTGGACGGCGCAAGATCGAGCGCGCGGGCTGCGCTGGCTGGCGGCCGCGGCGGTTGCGGCATTCGTGGCCGTCGCGATCGTGCAAACGCCGCCGCCGCTGCTGAGCATGGCGCTCGTGGCGCTGGGCGGGGTGGTGCTGGTCGGGGGACTGCGCATCGCCGGCAAGCTGCCGGACGCGCGGACCACGACGGCCATGCTGGCGGCCGCGGCCGTGGCCCTGGTGCCGGTTCGCGGCCTGGGCGAGATTTGCCGCGGGCCGTCGGTGGTGGGGTTGAGGGACGTTGGG
>JAPPKQ010000364.1:980-2043 GCA_028819945.1 bacterium
GGGGGCACGGCCGCGGGCGGATCGAAATCCCCCGGCTGGCGCTGGCGATTGTCGTGTTCGCCGCTTGGCTGGGCGTCACCGGCGTGCTGGCCATTGACCCGGCGCCGGTGCTCAAGGAAACCATCAAGTGGCTGCAGGTGGCTGTGGCGGTGGTCTTGCTGGCGGATGTCCTGCGACACGCCGACGCCAGGACTGCCGTGGCGTGGCTGGTCGGCATCGCCCTGACGGCGGAGGCGGCCGTGGGGCTGGCGCAGGCGATCACGGGCATCGGACCGGCGGCGTTCAACGTGGGCGGCCTGATCCGGTCGTTCGGGACCTTCGAGCAGCCCAATCCCTTTGGCGGGTACCTTGGATTGCATTTGCCGTTGCTGCTGGCCGGTGCGATCTATGCCCGACGTTCGCGACGTCCCTGGATTACCGTGCTCTGGCTGCTGGTGCTGGTGGCGCTGGTGATCAGCCGCTCGCGAGGAGCCTGGATTGGAATGATTGGGAGCACGGCGATAGTGCTGCTGGCCGCGATGCCGCGGGTCCGCGTGCTGGGCGCGGCGACGGTGGCGCTGATCGTGGCCGGATTCCTGGCCTTCGCCGGCTGGCAGCTCACGGGAGGCCTGGAACGGGCGCTGCCCGATCCGGCGCGGGCGGCGGTGGAAGGCCGCACGGAGGTCCGGGACGCCTTGCGCATCGTGGTGGACGACGACTTCGCCATCAGCGAGCGGCTGGCCCAGTGGGAGGCCGGCTGGCGAATGTTCATGAGCGCTCCGCTGATCGGGGTGGGTGCAGGCAACTACGACGAGGCGTACTCCAGATTCAACTTCGAGCCGTTCTTGCAGTTGCCGGGGCATGCGCACAACATCTATCTGAACTTCGCGGCCGAGGCCGGGTTGCCGGCGGCGGTCGCGTTTCTGGCGCTCAGCGCCTGGGCGATCTGGCGCTGCGTTCGCGCGGTGCAGTGGGCGCGGGGCACGCTCTGGGAGTGGGCGACGATCGGGGCGCTGGGCGGTATGGTCGCGTTTTCCCTGCACAACCTGGTGGACAGCTTGTTCGTGAACGGCATGGGTCTCGT
>JAPPKQ010000048.1 GCA_028819945.1 bacterium
GGTGAGCTCGCCGCGGCGCAGGCGGCGGGGGTGTTCAGCCTGGAGGACGGCATGCGCCTGGCGGCAACGCGGGGCACCTTGCTGTCGGGCATCGAGCCGGGTGCCATGGCAGCCGTCTTTGCGCCGGCGGCGCGCGTGGCGGCCGCGGTCGAGGCGTCCAATGAGGCATCGGCCGGAGTCGGCGTCAACATTTCTGCGGACAACGGAACGCACCAGGTGGTCAGCGGACCGGTGGCGGGTATCGACGCCGTCTCGAAACTTTTGGAATCGGAGGGCGTCCGGGTCAGGCGGCTCAACACGACCAAGGCGTTCCACAGTGCGCTGGTGGAGCCGGCTCTGGACGCCCTGGAAGCCTTCCTGGACGACGTGACCGTCGAGGCC
This sequence comes from bacterium, assembly GCA_028819945.1. Classification (GTDB taxonomy): domain Bacteria; phylum Actinomycetota; class Acidimicrobiia; order Acidimicrobiales; family CATQHL01; genus VXNF01. The sequence continues at coordinate 382 of JAPPKQ010000048.1, forward strand.
CCCTCCCTGCCCGTGGTCAGCAACCTCACCGGCCGGGTGGTGGAGCCGGGCGACAGGCTGGACGGGGTCTACTGGCGGCGCCATGCACGGGAGCCGGTGGCGTTCGCGGCCGGCGTCGGGGCGTTGGCGGAACTCGGCGTGGACCTGGTGGTGGAGATCGGGCCGCACTCGGTGCTGGCGCCGATGGCGGTTTCGGCCTGGCCCGAATCGCCCGCGAGCGCGCCGCCAAGGGTGCTGGCGAGCCTGGGCAGACCGGCCGGCAACGGAACGGCTGCGGCGTCCGGCGGCTTTGTCCAAGCTGTCGCCAGGGCGTACGAGGCCGGGTTGCCGGTTCGTTTCGAGGGGCTTTTCGCAGGTGAGACACGGCGGCGCATCCCGCTGCCGGGGTATCCGTTCCAGCGCCAACGCCATTGGCTCGAGGCGCCCAAACGGCGGCGCGGTAGTGACGGCCATCCCCTGCTGGGGGTCCGGCACGAGTCCGCGCGCGGCGAGATCTCCTTTGAGACGGAGGTATTCCTCTCCGATCCGGCGTGGCTGGGCGACCACCGGGTGTTCGGGTGGGTTGTGGCCCCGGGCGCGCTCTACGGGGCCATGGCGGCAACGGCTGCCCTCGCCGAGGGCGCCGCCGCAGTGGTGGAAGACCTGCAACTGCACAACCCGCTGGTGTTCCGGGAACCGGGGTCCGAGGACGGGGCGGAAGGGAACGGGCGGAAAGTGCAGCTCGTGCTCGACCCTTCCGGGCAGGCGCAGGCGGCGTCGCGCGGCGTTCAGCTCTTCAGCAAGGGAAGTGACGGCGAATGGACGGTACACGCGGAGGCACGGGTGCCGTCCGGCGCCCCCGCGCCGCAACCTGTGACACGGGTGGACCTGGACAGCCTGCGGGCCGGGATGTCGCTGGTTGAGGCGGCGGACTACTACCGGGCCAGGGCCGAAACGGGGATCGAACTCGGTCCGTCCTTCCGCACCATAGGGAGGCTCTGGGCTCGGCCGGGCGAGGCGTTGGGCGAGGTTTCTTTTCCGCAAGCCCTGGGACGCAACGGGTTGGACGTTCACCCGCTCCTGCTGGACGGCTGCTTTCAGGTGGTGGGGGCAGCGCGCGGCCTGGCGGGAACCCAGGGCGCGACCACGTACCTGCCGTTTGGATGCGAGCGCTTGTGGCTTGCGGGTCCTCTGCCGGAGCGGGTCGTCTGTCACGTGCGCATGCACGGGGCATTTTCCGAGCTGGAAGAGGAAACAGGCGAACCGCCGGAGGTTTTGAGCGGCGAGCTGAACATCTACGACACCGATAGGGTTCTGCTTGGCGTCCTGAGCGGATACACGGTGAAGCGGGCCACGCGCGAAGCCATGCTCTCGGCTATCGAAGGCGTGAAGGATCTGCTCTACGAGGTCGTGTGGCGCGACTCCGTCCTGGCGTCCGGCCTGTTGCCCGCCGACTTCTTCCCGAGTCCGGCAACCGTGGCCGCGGGCGCGCAGTCGTTTTCCGGCTACCTGACCGCCGCCAACGTGGACCCCGAGGACCGCGGCGCCCTGCTGGCGGCCCTGGAACGGTGGTCCCGGTCCTATGCCCTCGCGACCCTGGACAAGCTGGGTTGGCAGCGCCGGGCGGGCGAGGTGGTGGATCCCGAAGACCTGCGGCAACGGCTGAACGTCAACGAGGAAC
>JAPPKQ010000274.1 GCA_028819945.1 bacterium
TGGGCGTGGTCGTGGCCACCCTCGTCTTCGGCGTGGTCGTCGTCCTCGTCGTGGTCGTGGTCGTCCTCGTGGTCGTCGTGGTCGTCGTGCTCGTCGCCGTGTCCGTGGCCCCCGAACATGTCGGCGTCGAACTCGATGGTCGTCACCTGCGCGGCCGCGGAGAAGATCGGTGTGCCGTCGGCCTCCGCCGCGGCAAGAGTGTCCCTCAACCCCTGTTCGAGTAGCAGGCCGTTCTCCACGATCAGGTCGGCTGCGTCGAGCCGGGCGCGGTCGGCCATGGACGCCTCGAAGTCGTGCGGGTCGGCGACCGGCGGGATGATGTACTCCACCTCGGCCAGCCCGCCGCACGCCACGTTCCCGGCGATGTCCGCCCAGATCGTCGTGGTGCCGATGATTTGGGCCGGCGGCTGGTCGCCGTCGCTCTCGGTCGCCGCAGCTGGGGCCTCGGTGGGCGAGGGCGGGGTGGTGGTTTCGGCCGGCGGTGAGGCACTGGGTTCGGCCGGCGGCGGGGCAGTGGGTTCGGCCGGGGCCGGGGCGCCCGCGGCGGGAGCAGTGGCTGCGGGCTCCTCGGATGCGCAGCTTGCCAGCACAAGTGCCAGTGCGCAGCCGATTGCGATCGCTTGCCGGAGCGGCGTCGCGCGCACTGCGGCGAGAGCGCGGCGGATCTGAGTTGCTGGGCCGAGATTCAGAATGAGATTCATACCTGAAAGCATACTGCAAATGAGAACAGATCTCACTTTTGAGAACCAATCCCAGAGACCGGAGGCGGCTCGCATGATTCGAACGGCGTTCCGCCCGGCGCCCTGCGCTGCTAGCGTGAGAGACGTGGGGGAGTTCAGACCAGCGGAACCCGCCTGGCTGCAGAAAACCTCTCGGCTGCCATGACAACGGTCGTCGCGCAGGCCCGCGAGCCGGAGACCATCAGCGGCTCTCCGTCGCTGCGTGCCGAAGGCGTCAGCTTCAGCTACGGCGATCGCCCGGCGCTCAGCGATGTCACGATCCACCTGCGGGCCGGCTCGGTGACGGCCCTCATCGGCCCCAACGGCTCGGGCAAGACGACCCTCCTGCACGTGCTGGCGAGGCTCATCGACCCCGCGTCCGGCATCGTCGAGGGGCCCGACCGGGTGGCGTACATGCCGCACCAGCACGGCATCGGCGTCTGGATGCCGCTGACGGTGCGCGAGGTCATCGGCATGGGGCGCTACAGGCACCGCGGGCTCATCGGCCGGCTGACCGCGGCCGACCGGCGCCGCGTCCGCGACGCCGCGGAACTGCTGGAGGTCGCCGACCTGCTCCGCCGGCAGTTCGGCGAACTGTCATCCGGTCAGCGCCAGCGGGTGCTGATGGCGCAGACCATCATGCAGGAGGGCGATCTCCTGCTGCTCGACGAGCCGATCACCGGTCTGGACCTGGCGAGTCAGGGGAGGATCCTGGAGGTGATCAACGCAGAGAGCGCCAAGGGTGCAATCGTGGTCCTTTCCACGCACCATCTGGACGAGGCGCGCCGCTGCGATCACGTGGTGCTGCTGGCGAACCGCTTGGTGGCGCAGGGGACGCCGGCCGAGGTCCTCACCGCCGAGGTCCTGCAGGCCTCCTACCAGGGACGGATCGTGCAGGCCGGTATCTGCTGCGGGCCCGAGCCTGACTGCTGCGAGCCGCCCGCTGCCGGCGAGGAGTGTTGTGAGCATCCGGCGGACCGCCTGCTGGTGCTGGACGACCATGCCCACGGCCACGGTGACCACGACGAGCGCGCCCACGCCTGAGGTGCCCGGCTGAGGGGCCCCGCCCTGAATCGACGTTCATTTCCGCTGTGGACCTTCGCCCGGCGGAGTTGGCAGAGCATCCGGTCCCGCTGGGAGCCCCCTATCAGGAGCAGTCGGCGCAGTAGCCGAAGGCGTCGATGCTGTGCTCGTCGATGCGGAGGCCGTGCACGAGGGCCGAGCGGCTCAGTTCCGCTTCGACGGCCTGCTCGATCTCGGGGTCCAGGTCGATGTCCACGATGGAGCCGCAGGCACGGCACACGCTGTCTCTTATACAACAT
>JAPPKQ010000286.1 GCA_028819945.1 bacterium
CAACGACGACACCCTCACCGACCCCGGCCACGTCCGCGGCGGCGAGCTGCGGCGGTTCGACCGCGTCATCACGAACCCGCCGTTCAGCCAGAACTACGACCGGGCGTCGCTCGCCCACCCGGAGCGGTTCGTCTACGGCTACACCCCCGAGGGCGGCAAGAAGGCCGACCTGATGTTCCTCCAGCACATGCTGGCGGTCCTCAAGCGCGACGGCGTCGTGGCCACCGTCATGCCGCACGGCGTGCTGTTCCGGGGCGGCGCCGAAGGGGAGATCCGACGGCGGATCATCGAGGAAGACCTGCTCGACACCGTCATCGGGCTCGGCCCGAACCTGTTCTACGGCACCGGCATCCCCGCGGCCATCCTGATCCTGCGGGCGAAGGGATCGAAGCCGCCGGAGCGGCGCTGCAAGGTGCTGTTCATCAACGCCGACCGCGACTACGGCGAGGGCCGGGCCCAGAACCGCCTGCGACCCCGAGACGAGGAGAAGATCACCGCCGCCTATCGGGACTTCGCCGACGTGGACGGATTCGCCCGGGTCGTCACCATCGACGAACTGGCCAACAACGACTTCAACTGCAACATCCGCCGCTACGCCGACAACGCCCCGCCGCCCGAACCCCACGACGTGCGCGCCCACCTCCACGGCGGCGTGCCGAAGCCCGAGATCGACGCCGCCGCCGACCTGCTGGCGCGAGCCGGCCTAGACGCCGAGACCCTGTTCGCGGACCGCGGCGACGGCTACGCCGACTGGCGCTGCGAGATGACCTTCCCAGCCGGGCACCACGCCGCGCCCAGCGCGGTCGGTCAGAGGCCGGGCGACGCGTCGCGCCAGCCAGCAGACGCCGGCGGCGGGCGAGACGCTGGGGTTCTCAGCCGTAGGCCGGGCGACGCATCGCGCGCGCCGATGAATTCGACCGGCGGGCGAGACACCGCGCACGGAGCCGTCACGCGAGCAGTCGCCGCGCGGGCTGCTGCGAGCCCGTGGCCAGACTGGTGGGCTGAGACCGTAGAACCCATGCTCAGCGCCCTGCCTGGCAGCGGGATCCCCACGGGGCGAAGGCGGCGGCTCGTGGAGGACTTCACGGCTCACATGGCAGGGGGCCGCACCGGTAGTATCCCTGATGGGCGAGGGAACCGCGCGCCGGCTGCTGCTGCCGGTGGCGCGCCTGCCGGAGGAATGGATCGATTCACCGCCGCGGGTCTGGCAGCCACTTGATGGGAGGCGAGTTTCCACGAACTTGAGACCGCCGCCAGCCGCGGCTGGAAGGGCGTCATCGACGCATGGCTCACCACCGCCGAGGCCGCCGCGGACGACAAGCACGCTCCAGACCTCGCCGACCAACCTGCCGTCAGACTCCTCGCCGGGCCCGAATTGGCGAACCGAACCGACCTTGCAGCCGAAGCCGCCCGAATCGACGCCGAGATCAAGGCGGCGGAGGCCTCCGACGCGGAGGAAGACGAGCCCGGCGACGACGCGCTCGGTCCGGCCGAGATCAAGAAGCTGAAATCCGAGCGCACGAGAGCCAAGAGGGCCCTCAAGGCCATCGACGCCTCACTCCTCGCCGCGGCCCGACAGACCCTCGACACTATGAAAGAGGCCGACGCCTCAACCGAGGCCGTCGGCGTACTCCGCAGCCGGATCGAGAGCCTCGTCGCCGATCACTTTGCCGAGATCGAGCGCAGCACCCTCGCCTGGTACGACAACCTCGTCAACAAGTACGCCACCACCCTCCGAGACCTCGAAGCCGAACGGGACACAGCCGCCGCCCGCCTCGACAAGCACCTCCAGGAGCTGGGGTATGCGTAGGGGTCTACTCGGTGACTTGGTGGATCAGGTCACGACGAAGGCAGTCGGACGGAAGTCAGAGGACCTGCCTTACGTTGGTCTTGAGCATGTTGAGCCCGGTGCTCGGACGTTGGGTGGTACCGCTCCGTCTTCGGTCTCCGTGAGGGCGAACGGGGTCTTTGAGAGCGGGGACGTGCTGTTCGGGAAACTGCGGCCCAATCTGCGAAAGGCGGTGCAGGTC
>JAPPKQ010000470.1 GCA_028819945.1 bacterium
GTCGGTGGCGGAGGTGGAGCGGTTTCTGACGGCCATAGAGGTCGATACGCCGGCCGGTATCCGCGATCGCGCGCTGTTCGAGCTGGTGTACTCGAGCGGCTTGCGGGTCAGCGAAGCGGTGGCGCTGGACCGGTCCCGGCTCTACCTGGAGCAGGCCTGCGTACGGCTCCTGGGCAAGGGCTCCCGGGAACGCATCGTGCCGCTGGGCGAACCGGCGGTCGCCTGGCTGAGCCGCTACCTGAGCGAGGCCCGGCCTCGGCTGCGCCGGCGCTCCACGGCCGCAACTCCCGCCACCGACGCGGTGTTCCTCAATCAGCGTGGCGGACGCCTGTCGCGCAAGGGCATCTGGAAGCGATTCCACGCCGTCAGTGTCGCCGCCGGCCTGCAGGCCAAGGTGCACACCCTGCGCCACTCCTTCGCCACTCATCTGCTGGCGGGCGGCGCCGACCTGCGCTCGGTACAGGAGCTGCTGGGCCACGCCGACATCACCACCACACAGATTTACACCCACGTGGAGCGGGAGGACCTCAGACAGCAGCACCGCCGTTTCCATCCGCGTGGCTGACGGCCGCTTGGCGGTGCATGCGCCTCGAACCGTCGCCTCGCGGCGTTACCACCGTGCCCTGCCCCATGCGCCGTTTTTCATGGTCTTCGTGGCATGGAGCGACCGTCCTTAAATGCGCGCCGGTCGCGGCGCCGTTGTTTACAACGTGACGTGGGCGGAACCCGATCTCGTTGCGCGCCGGCTGCTTGCCCTGGCGCTGGCTCGCATGTCGTTCCTCAAGCCGCGGGAGCGGTATCAGCTCCTGCGGCGCTGTCGACTGGCGGAATTCGCGGACTACTCCCTGATCCAACTCGCGCTGCTGCTGCGGCGCCGGCTGGGTCTGCGCCGGCGGCTGCCGCCTCCCGCCGCCTGGCTGGAACGGGCAAGGGCGGACCAGGATCACTTGACCGGTGGCGGACTGGGAGGCACCTTTCTGTGGGAGCCGGACTATCCGCGGATCCTGCGGGAGATCCACGATCCACCCGGCGTGCTGTTCTGGCGCGGTGCGCGACGGTTACCGGCCTCGGCAGCACCGGTTGCGGTGGTGGGTACGCGGCAACCTACGGGAGCGGGGCGCTGCGCGGCATTCAGGTTTGGATTCGATTTGGCACTGAAGGGCGTGCCCACGGTCTCGGGCCTTGCGCGCGGGGTCGACCTGGAGGCACATCGCGGCAGCCTGGCGGGTTGGCGGGGAGCCGGTTGGGGAGGTGGCTGCGCCACCGTGGCCGTGCTCGGCTGCGGGATCGACCGCATATATCCCTCCAGCAGTCGCCGGGTGGCGCGGGAAGTGGTGCGTCAAGGATGGCTGGTGAGCGAGTTTCCTCCCGGTACGGCACCGTTCGCGCATCACTTTCCCCTGCGCAACCGCATCATCGCGGGGCTCAGTCGCGGGGTGCTGGTGGTGGAGGCTCCGGCCCGGTCGGGAGCGCTGATTACCGCGTGTTGCGCCGCCGACGAGGGGCGCGAGGTAGCGGTGGCGGCGGCTGCGCTTGGCGGCCCGCGCGGCACCGGCACCCGCGGGCTGGCAGAGAGCGGAGCGGTGTCGGTTGCACACGCGGACGAGCTGCTGCAGGAGTTCGGCTTGTCGACCGGCCACGGCCGCCGCGCGCCGCGAGCCGGGCGCACCGCCGCGGCGGCTCGACCGGTCAGCACGCCGCCGGCGCGCCACCGCGCCCCCGGTGCGTGGCTGGCGCACCTGTTCGCCCTGGAGCAGGAGCGCCGGGTGGCATCGAGTCACGGTTCGTTCGCCGTGGCTGAAGAACAGGATTGAGGAGCATCGATTTGCCGGAACCACATGCCCCTGATGCCCGGGCCGCGGCATACCTGAGCTATCTGCGGGCGGTACGCGGCTACTCACCGCAGACGGTGCGGGCTTACCGGGGCGACGTCTGGCGCTACCTCGCCTTCCTCGACCGTGCGGGAGTAGCGGCGGAGTATGCCACGTCGCGCCAGGTGCGCGCCTTTGTCGGCG
>JAPPKQ010000044.1 GCA_028819945.1 bacterium
CAACGATGGTGGAACGGAAGACCTGGTCGGTGAGTGCCCAGTGATTCGCTGCCGTCCTCCCCGCTATGTAACACGGCTTCCACACCAGGTCGGCGAGGTACCACGGGTCATCCGTCCACGCTGCAGGATCCGGCACATCCACCGGCACTGCGAGGTAGAGGCCCCGGCGGATACGCCGCAGCCATCCGCGCGATGCGAGAGCCGACAACCGCCGCGCGGCCGCTTCCCGGCTCAGCCCCAGCGTTTCGGCCGCGGCCTCAACAGTCACAGTCCGCCGACCGCCGCCGAATAGAGCCGCTAGCTCGCGCCGGCTTGCAGCCGACAACCCCCCGAGTTCACTACTTGGCCCCATATGCGACATTGTAGCGCCAGTAATTCCGTTATAACACGAATTAGTGGCTTAAGGATATTGAGTGTCAGGGAAGTTGATCAGTCCGGGGCGAGGTGGGGCCAGGGGGCGGTGTCTTCGATCTGGGCGGCGACTTGGAGGAGCACGTCCTCGCGGGCGTAGGCGGCGGCCAGCTGGGCGCCGACGGGGAGGCCGCCGGCGGTGTGTCCCATCGGGATCGAGATGGCGGGCTGGCCGGTGAGGTTGAAGGGCAGGGTGAAGGTGCCGTAGGGCAGCGAGTTGATGAAGCTCTGCAGCACGTTGTCGGGGGTTGACACCAGCTCGCCGATCTCGGGGGCGGGGCGGGCGGTGGCGGGGGTGATGAGCAGGTCCCAGCCGTCGGCCCACCAGGCGGCCATGGCCCGGCCGAAGAGCTGGGTGGCGGTCTGGGTCTTCAGCATGTCGGTGGCGGGGGTCTTGCGGCCCCGCTCGGCGGAGAACCAGGTCGCCGGCTCGACGTCCTCCTCGGTGAGGGGCCGGCCGATCATCTCCCCCACCTCGTCGAGGGCGTAGGCCGTGCTCACGCCCCAGGTCTTGGCGAAGTTGGCCAGCAGGCGCTCGTCGGTCAGCGCCGCCGGGCCGGTGGCCTCCACGGTGTGGCCGAGCCCCTCCAGCAGCAGCGCCGCCCGCTCGGCGGCGGCCACGCACTCGGGGTCCACGTCCACCCTGCCGTCGCCGGGGGAGTCCACCCAGAGACCGATCCGCAGGTGGCCGGGTTCGCGGAACATCAACTCGGCGAACGGGCGCTCCGGGCGAGGGGCGACGACGGTGTCGCCGGGGAACGGCACGGCCTCGGCGTCCAGCAGCGCGGCGGTGTCCCGCACGGTGCGGGCCATCACGTGCACCACCGACAGGCCCGACTCGTCCTCGCGGGGCCCGTTGGAGACCCGACCCCGCGACGGCTTGAGGCCCACCAGCCCGCAGAGGGCCGCCGGGATGCGGATCGAACCGCCACCGTCGCCGGCCCCGGCCACCGGCACCATGCCCGAGACCACCGCCGCCGCCGATCCGCCCGAGGAGCCGCCGGGGCCGTGCCCGGTGTTCCAGGGGTTGCGGGTAGGGCCGTAGGCCAGCGGCTCGGTGGTCGCGACGAGCCCCAGTTCGGGCGTGTTGGTACGCCCCAGGAAGGTGAACCCGGCCCGGCGCAGGCAGGTGACCTGGTTGCCGTCGGTGGGGTGGGTGTAGCCGGCGTCCCGCAGCACGGCGATCCCCAGATGCACCGGATCACCGGCCGATGCCGGCCAGAGGTCCTTCAGCAGCATCGGCACGCCCCGGAACGGCCCGTCGGGCAGGTCCGGAGACTCGGCGGCCGCCCGCGCCTTGTCGTACAGCTTGTGGATGACGGCGTTCAGCTCGCCGTTCCGCGCCTCGATCCGCCGGATCGCCGCCTCAACCAGCTCCGACGGCGAGACCTCCCCCGCCCGCACCAGCGCCGCCAGCCCGACGGCGTCATGAACGACATAGTCCCGCTCGTCGATCATCGCCTTACCGCCCGATCCTGGATTCCGGCCTTCGCCGGAATGACGGTAAAAGGGACGGTCGCCAGCAGGCGAGGGTGGGGGCCGGGGGGGCCGATTCGCGACGCCTTGCGCCCGCGCGAAGGAGCGAACGGCACCCCGGACCCC
>JAPPKQ010000363.1 GCA_028819945.1 bacterium
CCACACCGACATCAAGCAGGCGCCGTGGTACGTGGTCGACGCCGACTCCAAGAAGGCGGCCCGGCTGAACTGCATCTCGCACCTGCTGTCGCTGATCCCCTACGAGGACGTCCCGTGGGAGGAGGTCGAGGTGCCGGAGCGCCAGCAGCGGGTCGGCTACGTGCGCCCGCCGATCTCGGACCAGACGTTCGTCCCCGAGATCTACTGAGCGACTCCTAGCCCGACAGCGCCCGGACCAGGTCGTTGAACGCCGCGTCGGCGATGGCGACCATCTCCTCGTCGGTGCGGTCCTGGATCGGGTGGCGGGTGAACACCGTGGCGGCGTCGAAGCCGAGCGCCTCGGATTGCGTGCTGGCCGCCGAGGCGAAGTGCTCGGACAGCACGAAGACGGCCGGTGTGCCGCAGCGTTCCAGGTCGCTGACGTCGTGCACACTGCACGACACGCAGGATCCTCAATCGGCCAGCGCCTCGATCACCGCATCGCAGTTCATGGCGATCTCGTGACGTAGATCCACCGGGGCGGGCTTGGTGTAGGCGGGCTTGGTGTAGCGGTTCACGGTGGCACCCAACTCGGTGAGACGCTCGCCGATCCTGTCGAGGAACAGGTTGCCCCGGGGCTTGGAGATGTCGAGCAGCCCGACGGTGCGTCCCACCAGCGACTCGGGTCGGGCCGCCTGCTGCCGATCGGTCGGCGCGCGCTCGGCGGTTGGGTCCAGGACGGTGGTCATGGCGCAGCCTCCTGACGGTGCGGGAGCGGCGGGTCGGTTCTCACGGGACGATCTCGCGGGTGACGGGGTCGCTGCCTCGGGGACCGTTGATCCAGCCGGCCATGATCGCGGTGAACGGTCCTGCGGGGCCGCCGGCGTGGACGACGAGCAGACCCCCCGGACGGAACTTGCCGATACGCCGCCCGGCGGCTTCAGGCGGAAGCCCGGCTTCGATGCCCCCCGTGCCGGCGATCAACTCGTCGGCGTCGACCAAGAGCTCCTCGCTGAGTTCGGCCATGAAGCGGTCCCTGCTCCAGCCGGCCTCGGCGAAGCGGGCCATGTGCTCGGGCGGGATGACGAGCATCCCGTCCAGGGCCATCATCACCCGGGGCGACGCCGTCGCCCGCAGCGCCAGCGCCAGGTGCTTGGTGAGTGACTCGGGGCTGCGGGAGCGCTCGTCGAAGAGGACCCGGGGCGATTCGCCGGCGAATACGGTGACCGTGGACTGGTCGGGCCGCCAGCCGCGGCTCTCTGCCAGTGAGGTCCACGGCGAGGAGTCCTCGGCTTCGGCGATGCAGAATCCGACCTTGGCCGGCGAGCCGAGGGTGGCGCGGTCGGCGCCGCCGGGGTGCCCGCCGCCGACGTTCCGTACCACCAGTTGGGTGGCCCGGCCGATCGTCGAGTTCGCCCGGTTGCCCTGTCCGAGGGCGTTGATGCCGGTGTTCATGCCGATGCGCCCTGCCACCGGGCCGTTGATGATGAGGACCGGCCCCACGCTCATGGTGGTGGCCAGCACGCCGTGCATGTTGAACTCGTCGGTGCAGACCGCCTCGACGGCGGTAATCACGACCGGCAGGTACTCGGGCCGGCAACCGGCCATGACGGCGTTGACGGCGACCTTCTCGACGGTGCAATCGGCGAGGTCCGGCGGCACCGTGGCCACGATGTCGTCGGGCCGCCGGGTCGTGCCCTCCAGCATGCGCAGCACCCGCTCGGCGGTCGGCGGCACCACCGGCAGCCCGTCGGACCAGCCCCGGTCCCACAGCGCCTCCCACTCGTCCTCCTGGGAAGCCAACTCGACTCGTCGACTGCGGAGCCCCGAACCGCCGAAGCGTGCGGCCAACCGGTCCGTGTGCGCCGGGTCGACGCTCAGGGAGCCACAGCCCGGGCGATGGTCGGGAAGGCCGTCGCCCAGGGCGTCGAGACCCGACAGTTGCTCCCAGTCCTCGCGCGACCAGCCTTCGGCGCGCCCGGTCTCGGTGCCGCTCGTGACCCGCAGCAGTGTGGGAACCGTCTCGATGCCGT
>JAPPKQ010000145.1 GCA_028819945.1 bacterium
GGCCGAGTTCGGTGCCGGGGATTATCCCGCCGCCGACCTCGTTGCTTACGGTCACCACCGGAAACGGCGCCGCGCGAAGCGCCGTTTCAAGCTCGACGGTCGACCGGTCAATGTCGCTCCCGGCGTGCATCAGATTGGACAGCCAAAGGGTCAGGCAATCGAGCAGAACGGGCCGTTGCCGTCCATCGCCCGCCAGCCGGGACAGGGCGGCCGCAACGTCCAGCGGCTCCTCGATCGTCTCCCAGCCGTCGCCTCGCCGATCGCGGTGCGCGGCGATCTTGCGGCGCATTTCTTCATCGCCGGCCGTCGCGGTTGCCAGATAGATACCGCCGCCCGCGGCTTCGATCAGGCTCTCGGCGTACATGCTCTTGCCCGACCTGGCGCCGCCGAGCACCAACGTCGTGCCCTCTAATCCGTTTGAGCCGGGGGTTTCCGGCATGCAGTCCTCCTCCACCCGAGGGGATGGTCCGTGTCCGCCGCGCCGGGGAGGTCTCCTGGCTGGTGCTGTTTGGTCCAAACGCCTTCCCGGCCGATGCCAGTGGCTCATCGGCGAAACGCCGATGGGTGTGAACCAAGCACGTCACAGTTGCGGGGGCAGCGCCGGAATTGCACCGGCTTCCCTGTCCCGGCGGGATTTCGAGACGCTATCACGCGGATTCGGCCGGCGCAAAGAGTTCAGGCGGAGACCAGAACGCCCGGAGCTTCGTTGATTCCCATGACCTGCCAGCCATCCCTGTCGCCCGTTTCCCGGATCCGCGTAATCGACAAAGGATCCACCTCCAAGGCGAGCGATTCGCCGAGGGTTACCGGCTTGGCGATGGCCAACGCGGCCCGGATGGGCCCGGCATGGGCCACGAGAATCAAATCGCCGCCGGGGAAGCGATTGCCCACATCGGCAATCGCGCCGGCGACCCGTTTGGTCATTTCGGCGTAGCTCTCACCGCCCGGCGGCGCGGTGCCAACGGGATCGTTCCAGAATTCGAGGTCGTCCCGTTCGGCAAGATCGCCCCAGCGCCGCCCCTCCCACTCGCCAAAATCCTGCTCCATCAGGGCGGGGACCGTCTCCGTTCGTGCCGCGCGGTCCTTGGCCGCCTGGAGCGCCGCCGCGGTCCGCTCGGTCCGGCTCAGCCCGGTGGCGACCCACGTGGCGTCGTCGGGAAGGCAGCCGGCACAGGCCAGGATCGTTTCCTCATTCGACAGATCGCATTCGGGATCGCTCCGGCCATTGATGCACAGCCGCGCGTCTCCCGCCACCGGCGCATGCCGGACCCACCACCACGTACGGCCGCCCATCAGAGGGCCGCCGCCGCCAGGACGAAGAGGACGGTCTCGACGGCCTGCTGGGACGCGCCGAGCACGTCGCCGGTCTGCCCGCCCAGCCAGCGGCTTGTCCAGGCGATCAGTCCGATCACCACGGCCAGTGAAATGACGGTGAGCAGCAGGCCGAACCAAAACCCGAATGCCACCAGGGCCGCCAGGACGCCAACCCCCAATGCCGTCATGGCGTGGGCGAAGCCGGGCTGCCCGGCGGCGACGCTCAGGCCGTCTTCGCGGGCATGGGGAACATGGTGCATGATCGGCGGCAAGAGACCGCGTGACAGCGCCGCCGCACCGATGACCGCCCAGACCGCCGCGCTCAGGGAGGCTTCGGCGACCACCGCCAACGATGCCCACTTTATGCCGACGATAAAGATGAGACCGAGCACGCCATAGGTGCCGATTCGGCTATCCCGCATGATGCGGAGAATGTCTTCCTTGGTGTGGCCCCCGCCGAAACCGTCGCAGAGGTCCGCCAGCCCGTCCTCATGCAGGCCGCCGGTCACCAATACCATGGACCCAAGCGCAACCGGCACGGCCACCGCCGCCGGCAGGCCGATCCAATTCGTTAGCGCCAGGACCACGGCGCCGGCCAGGCCGATGATCAGGCCGATGAGCGAGAAAAGCCGGGCCGACCGCGCGATGTCGACCCGATCTTGCGGCGGCAAGGGAATGGGAACGGCGCTCAGGAG
>JAPPKQ010000473.1:0-2933 GCA_028819945.1 bacterium
CTTCCGACCAGGGGATGCCGACTGATCATGTTGATGCCAAAGAAGGTCCGACACCGCAAACACCATCGCGGCCGCACCAAGGGCGTCGCCAAGGGTGGGACCACGGTCAGCTTCGGCGACTACGGCATCCAGGCGCTCGAGCCGGGATGGATCACCGCGCCGCAGATCGAGGCCGCCCGCGTGGCCATGACCCGCCACGTCCGGCGCGGCGGCAAGGTGTGGATCAACGTCTTCCCCGACAAGCCCGTGACCCAGAAGCCGGCGGAGACCAGGATGGGCTCGGGCAAGGGCAACCCGGAGCGCTGGGTGGCGGTGGTGCGTCCCGGCCGGGTCCTGTTCGAGCTCTCCTACGCCGACCCCGTGGTGGCGCGCGAGGCGATCGAGCGTGCCATCCAGAAGCTGCCCGTGCGGGCGCGCTTCGTGACCCGTCACCAGGCGGTGTAGTCATGGCCCGATCCCGCCCGCTGACCGGACTGAGCGACGTCGAACTGCTGGGCATGCTGGACGAGGCGAAGGACGAGGCCACGAACCTGCGCTTCCAGCACGTCACCGGGCAGCTCGACAACATGAACCTGCTGGCGCACTCCCGCAGGGAAGTGGCGCGCATCCTGACCGAGCTGCGCGCCCGGGAGATCGATGCCGCCGAGGCGGCCATGGCCGGCCAGGCCGACGAGGTCCAAGAACCCACCGACGACGAGGCCTCTGTGGAGGCGCCGGCACGGGTGTTCAAGAGGAGGCGCCGCCGCTATGGCTGAGCAAGCACCCACGACCGATCAGGCGCCTGAGATGGCTGAGCAGGCACCCACGACCGATCAGGCGCCCGAGCCGACGCCGGCGAGCGCCGCGGGGGCGTCGCGGGACCCCGAGCGCAACCGTCGCAAGACGCGTGAGGGGGTCGTGGCGTCGGCGTCCATGGACCGGACCGCGGTCGTGGTGATCACCGAGCAGGTGCGCCACCGTCGCTACAACAAGACCGTGCGGCGCCACAAGCGCCTCTACGTTCACGACGAGGACAACGATCTGCGTGTCGGGGACCGCGTCCGGGTCGCCGAGACCCGCCCGCTGTCCAAGCTCAAGCGCTGGCGGCTCGTGCAGATCCTCGAGCGGGCGCGCTGAGGGGGGTGCAGCGGTGATCCAGCAGGAGACGCGCCTGCGGGTGGCGGACAACTCCGGCGCCCGCGAGGTTCTCTGCATCAAGGTGCTCGGCGGCTCCCGGCGCCGCTACGCCTCGATCGGCGACGTGTTCGTGGCGACGGTCAAGGACGCCATCCCCGGCGCCAAGGTCCGCAAGGGCGAGGTGGTGCGCTGTGTCGTGGTGCGCACCCGCAAGGAGAAGCGTCGTCCCGACGGGAGCTACATCCGCTTCGACGAGAACGCCGCGGTGGTGCTCGACGAGAACAACCAGCCTCGGGGGACACGGATCTTCGGTCCGGTGGGCCGGGAACTGCGCGAGAAGCGATTCATGCGGATCGTGTCACTGGCGCCGGAGGTGTTGTGATGGCCAAGATCCGCAAGGGCGATCGCGTCGTCGTGCTGTCGGGCAAGGATCGCGGCAAGGAGGGTGTGGTCTCGGCCGTGTTCCCCTCCGAGGGCACGCTCCTCGTCGACGGGGTCAACGTCGTCACGAAGCACCGCAAGCCCAACCAGGCCGGCGTCATGCAGGGCGGCAGGATCCAGAAGGACATGCCCATCCCCATCGCCCGGGTCGCGATCATCAGCCCCGAGGACGGCAAGCCCACCCGGGTGGGCTACCGGATCACCCCCGACGGCGAGAAGTTGCGCATCTGCCGCCGCACCGGGGCGGACATCCCGTGAGTGCAGCGGCGGCCACCGCGCCGCGCCTCAAGCAGCTGTACCGGGACGAACTGCGCGACCGGCTTCGGGAATCGCTCGGCCTCGACAACGTGATGCAGGTGCCCCGCCTCGAGAAGATCGTCCTGAACATGGGCGTCGGTGAGGCGTCGCGCCAGGCTCGCCTGCTCGAGGGGGCCATTGCCGACATGACTGTCATCGCCGGGCAGCGGCCGGTGACCACGCGGGCGAAGCGCTCCATCGCCGGCTTCCGGCTGCGCGAACACAACGCGGTGGGAGTGAAGGTCACACTGCGCGGGGACCGCATGTGGGAGTTCTTCGACCGGCTGATCAACCTGGCCATCCCGCGCATCCGTGACTTCCGCGGGCTGTCGCTCAACTCCTTCGACGGCAACGGCAACTACTCCTTCGGCGTCTCCGAGCAGTTGATCTTCCCCGAGATCGACTACGACAAGATCGACACCATCCGCGGCATGGACATCACCCTTGTGACGACGGCGCCCGACGACGAGTCGGCGCGGGCGTTGCTGGAGGCGTTCGGCTTCCCGCTCCGGCGGGACCAGGGCTGAGCGAGCCGCGGACCATCCGGAAGATCCCAGACGAACTGGCGAGAGTGACGACATGGCAAAGAAGGCACTGATCAACAAGCAGGCCCGCACGCCGAAGTACCGGGTGCGCGCCTATACCCGCTGCCAGCGGTGCGGTCGGCCGCGCTCGGTGTACCGGCGGTTCGGACTGTGCCGCATCTGCCTACGTGAACTCGCCCATGCCGGGGAGATCCCCGGTCTCACCAAGGCAAGCTGGTAGGGGGTCCCCAGCATGACCATGACCGATCCCATCGCCGACATGCTCACCCGCATCCGCAACGCCAACGTGGCCATGCACGAGGAGGTGCGCATGCCCTCCTCGAAGCTCAAGGAGGCCCTGGCGGAGGTGCTGCGGCGCGAGGGCTACATCGGCGGCTACGACGTGATCGACCGTGACGGTCCGGGGCGCATCCTGGCCATCGACATGAAGTACTCGCCTGATCGCGAGCGGGTCATCCGCGGCCTTCGGCGGGTCTCCAAGGCGGGGCTGCGGGTGTACACGAAGGCCGACGGCGTGCCGCGGGTGCAAGGCGG
>JAPPKQ010000473.1:2943-6724 GCA_028819945.1 bacterium
CGGCCTCGGCATGGCGGTGCTGTCGACCAGCAAGGGACTCATGACCGATCAGGAGGCTCGCCGGCGGCGTCTCGGCGGCGAGATCCTCTGTTACGTCTGGTAGGTGCTCCGTGTCCCGCGTCGGTAAGTCCCCCATCCCGTTGCCGGCGGGCGTGTCGGTCAGCGTGGCCTCCGGCGAGGTCACCGTGTCGGGCCCCAAGGGCACGCTGCAACATCGCCTGCCCCAGGTGATCGCCGTGCGGCAGGAGGGCGACGTGCTGGTGGTCAGCCGGGCCGACGACGAGCGTGAGTCGCGGGCGCTGCACGGGTTGACCCGGGCGCTCCTCAACAACATGGTCACCGGCGTCCACGAGGGCTACCGCAAGGACCTGGAGATCGTGGGCGTCGGCTACAGGGCCACCGCCAAGGGGCCCGCCAGCCTCGAACTGCAGCTCGGCTTCAGCCATCCGGTGTCGGTGCAGGCGCCGGAGGGAGTCACCTTCGAGGTTCCGTCGCAGACCGCCATCCGGGTGCTCGGGATCGACAAGCAGGCGGTCGGGCAGGTGGCCGCCCAGATCCGGGCGCTGCGCAAGCCCGAACCGTACAAGGGCAAGGGAATCCGCTACGCCGGTGAGTACGTCCGCCGCAAGGCGGGCAAGGCCGCCAAGTGAGTCCGGCACCGAAGCAGGGAGCAGACCTATGACGAACACCTCAGCGGAACGCCGCCGGAGCCGGCTCCGGCGCCACCGCCGGGTGCGCAAGAAGATCGTCGGCACGGCCGAGCGGCCGCGCTTGGCCGTCTATCGTTCGAACCGCCACACGGCGGCGCAGATCATCGACGACACCAGCGGGCGCACCCTGGTCGCCGCCTCCACGCTGGAGCCCGAATTGCGCGGCAGCGAGACCACCGGCGTCAGCGCCGCCGCGGCGGTGGGGCGCCTGGTTGCCGAGCGCGCCACCGGCAGCGGCATCACGACGGTGGTGTTCGACCGGGGCGGTTACCGCTACCACGGGCGCGTGGCTGCGGTCGCGGACGCCGCCCGCGAAGCCGGGATGAAACTCTGATGGCCGCCACCGGAGCGCTGGCGTCGCGCCTGGCTCTGCGCGACTCCCGCGTCATCCACATCAACCGGGTGGCCAAGGTGGTCAAGGGCGGCAGGCGCTTCTCGTTCTCGGCGCTCGTGGTGGTCGGCGACGGTGCCGGTCACGTCGGGCTCGGCTACGGCAAGGCCAAGGAGGTGCCGCTGGCCATCCAGAAGGGCACCGAGGAGGCTCGCAACTCGCTGTTCGCCGTCCCTCTGGCAGGGACCACCATCGTGCATCCGGTGCTCGGGGAGTGGGGCGCAGGCAGGGTGCTGCTGAAGCCCGCCGCCCCCGGAACCGGCGTCATCGCCGGAGGTGCGGCCCGCGCCATCCTCGAGGAGGCCGGCATCGGCGACGTGCTCTGCAAGTCGTTGGGGTCCGCCAACCACATCAACGTGGCCCGGGCCACGATCGCCGGCCTGCAATCGCTGATGCGCCCCGACCACGTGGCGCGCCTGCGCGGTCTCGACCCCAGCGAGTTCGTTCCCCCGGGTCTGCTGGCGGCCTACAACGAGACCGAGCGGAACCGGCGGTCAGCGCTGCGCGGCGAGGAGGAATGACGTGGCGTTGCGTGTGACGCAGGTCCGCTCCGGCATCGGGCGCAAGCCTCCCCAGCGGGGCACCCTGCGCGCCCTCGGTCTGGGGCGTATCGGCAAGTCCCGGGTGCTGAGCGATCGCCCCGACGTGCGCGGCATGCTGGCGGCCGTCTCGCACCTGGTGGAAGTGGAGGAGGTGCCGGAATCGTGAAGGTCCACGACCTGAAGCCCGCCCCGGGAAGCCGGACGCCGCGCACTCGCGTCGGCCGGGGAATCGGCGGCAAGGGAGGAAAGACGGCAGGCCGCGGCACCAAGGGGCAGCGGGCGAGGGGCACCGTGCCGGTCGGTTTCGAGGGAGGCCAGATGCCTCTCCAGCGCCGGATCCCCAAGCTGCGCGGCTTCAACAATCCCTTCCGCGTGAGCTACCAACCGGTCAACCTGGATGTGATCGAAGCCTCGGGGCTCGACGAGATCACCCCCGAGACGCTCTACGCCAGCGGCCTGGTGAGCAAGGGCGCCCTGGTCAAGGTGCTCGCCCGCGGCGAGGTGACCCGCCCGGTCACCGTGCGGGCGCACGCCTTCTCCGAGGCGGCCCGCGCCGCGCTGGAGGCCGCCGGTGCGACAATCGAAGTCCTGCCCAAGCCGTGGGGCGACCGCCGGCCACCGGCGCGGGGCAACGCCCTGACGAACCGCTAGACGACTATTTGGCAATGCCGCCGACGCCCCGAACCGTCATTCCGGCGAAGGCCGGAATCCAGGACTTGGCCACGAGACCGGCCGACTCCGTGGATTACCCAGCACACTCCTAGATCGCAGCCGACGCCGGAGGGAGAGCTCCAGTGGGCCGGATCCTGCAGAACATCGCCAACATCTTCCGCATCGAGGATCTCCGCAGCAAGATCCTCTTCACCCTCGGCATGCTCGTGGTGTACCGGCTCGGGGCGTTCATCCCCGCACCCGGCATCAACCTGGAGGCCATCCGCCCGCTCCAGGAGGCGGCGGAGGACGGTGGGATCCTCAACTTCCTGCAGCTCTTCTCGGGCGGCGCGCTCACCCAGTTCGCCATCTTCTCGCTGGGGATATTCCCGTACATCACCGCGTCGATCATCATGCAGGTGATGGGCGTGGTGGTGCCGCGCATCGAGCAGTGGCAGCAGCAGGGAGCGATCGGCCAGCGCAAGATCAACCAGTGGACGCGCTACCTGACGATCGGCATCGCCCTCATCCAGTCCACGGGCTTCGCCTTCCTGTTCCACAACCAGGGCGGCGGCCTGGCCGGCAGCACCGGCATCCCCGACCTGCTGCCGGACTTCACCGCCCCGCGGGTGGGCCTGGTGGTGCTGACGCTCACCGCCGGCACGGCCCTGCTGATGTGGATGGGTGAGCTGATCACCCAGAAGGGCATCGGCAACGGCATGTCGATCATCATCTTCGCCGCGGTGGTCAGCTCGATGCCCAACCAGTTCTCGCTGGTGAAGGGGAACTCGGGCTGGCCGGGGGTGTTCCAGGTCCTGGCGATGTACCTCGTGCTGCTCGTGGTCATCGTGTTCGTGGAGCAGGGCCAGCGCCGCATCCCGGTGCAGTTCGCCAAGCGCGTCGTGGGTCGCCGGATGACGACCGGTGGGAGCACCTACATCCCGCTGAAGGTGAACCAGTCGGGTGTGATCCCCATCATCTTCGCCAGTTCGGTGCTGTACCTGCCGCAGCTGATCGTGGTGGTGCTGCCCTCCGGCGGCTGGGGCGAGTCGATCCGCACCTGGGTGAACGACCACCTGCTGCGCTACGACGACCCGTTCTACCTGGTCTTCTTCGGTCTGTTGATCATCGGCTTCGCCTACTTCTACACGGCGATCAGCTTCGATCCGGTCAAGCAGGCCGACAACATCCGCAAGCAGGGCGGCTTCGTGCCCGGCATCCGGCCGGGTCGGCCCACCGAGCGCTACCTGGCGCACATCCTGTCGCGCATCACACTGCCGGGATCGCTCTTCCTAGCCCTCATCGCCCTGACGCCCGCGGTCGTGATCGGGAGCATCGTTCCCACCAGCACTCAGGGCATCTTCAGCTTCACCGGGATCTCGATCCTGATCGCCGTGGGCGTCGCCCTCGAGACCATGAAGCAGATCGACAGCCAGCTGATGCTCCGCAACTACGAGGGATTCCTGAAGTAGGAGCCAGCTGATGCT
>JAPPKQ010000473.1:6824-12196 GCA_028819945.1 bacterium
CCGCCCCAACCACCGGGGGATTCCTGAAGTAGGAGCCAGCTGATGCTCCGCCCCAACCACCGGGGGATTCCTGAAGTAGGAGCCAGCTGATGCTCCGCCCCAGCGTTGAGCCGTTCCACCCATGAGCGGCGTGATCGTCGTCCTCGGACGGCAGGGTTCGGGCAAGGGGACGCAGTGCGCCCTGCTGCAGCGGCGCTACGACGGGATCGTCCACGTCTCCACCGGCGACATGCTGCGCGACGCGGCAGCCTCGGGCTCCCCGCTGGGCCGCCGGGCCGAAGCCATCATGGCCGGCGGGGAGTTGGTGCCCGACGACGTGATGTGCGATGTCGTGGCGGAGCGGCTGGCGCCGCTCCTGGAGTCCGGCACCACGGTGCTGCTCGACGGTTTCCCGCGGACCCCGGCGCAGGCCGCGTCGCTTGCGGTGATGACCGCTCCCGGCGGACTCCTCGGTGCCGTGCTCCTGGACGTCGACGTGGCCGAGGTCTCCGAGCGGATGCTGGCGCGCGGTCGCCACGACGACACCGCCGCGGGCATCGCCCGGCGCCTCGAGCTCTACGAGGCGCAGACGGCGCCCCTTGTCGACTGGTTCACCGAGCGGGCGATGCTTCGGAGGATCGACGGGACCGGGACGCCGGCGGAGGTGTTCGACCGGCTCACCGCCGCAATCGGCGGGTTGGTGCCGCTGAGGTTGTCTCGGTAGCCTGGTGGGTCGCGTTCGAGGCGGGAGTAGGACTCTGGCGAAATCGAAACAAGACGCGATCCTCATGGAGGGGAAGGTCCTGGAGTCCCTCCCCAATGCCATGTTCAGGGTCGAGTTCGAGAACGGCCACCAGGTGCTGGCGCACATCTCGGGGAAGATGAGGATGCACTACATCCGCATTCTTCCCGGAGATCGCGTGCAGGTGGAGTTCACGCCCTACGACCTGCAGCGCGGGCGGATCACGTACCGGTACAAGTAGCGGTGTCCGGACCGAGCGGGAGCCCCCCGCCCCGTCCGGCGGACGAGAAGACGACGAGACGAGGCGGATGCGGACATGAAAGTGCGCCCCAGCGTGAAAGCCATGTGCGAGCGGTGCCGGGTCATCCGGCGCCATGGCCGCGTGCGGGTGATCTGCGACAACCCGCGTCACCGCCAGCGGCAGGGCTGACATGGCACGAATCGCCGGTGTGGACATCCCGCGCAACAAGCGCGCCGTGGTCTCGCTCACCTACATCTTCGGCATCGGTCCCACGATCGCGGCGCAGACCTGCGAGGCGGTCGGCATCGGCCCGGACGTGCGGATCAAGGATCTCACCGATCAGGAGGTGGCCCGGCTGCGGGCCCACGTCGAGCGCAACCTCAAGGTCGAGGGCGACCTCCGCCGCCAGATCAGCCAGAACATCAGTCGCAAGCTGGAGATCGGGTGCTACCAGGGGATCCGGCATCGCAGAGGCCTGCCGGTCCGGGGCCAGCGCACCCACACGAACGCCCGGACGCGCAAGGGTCCGCGCAAGACGGTGGCGGGCAAGAAGACCGTCATGAAGAGGAAGTAAGGCAGCGGTGGGCCGGGCGCCGATCGGGGCGCCCAACCACCACGACCGGTAGCCGCGCCGCCACCGGCGCGGTATCGCACCGCTCACGAGACGCACCGAGGGGTTATGGCAGAGAGACAGGCACGGCGACCACGCCGGCGCGAACGCAGGAATATCGCGCACGGCGTCGTGCACATCAAGAGTTCCTTCAACAACACCATCATCACCGTCACCGATCTGCGGGGGAACGTCGTCGCCTGGGCGTCGGCGGGGAACGTGGGATTCAAGGGCTCGCGCAAGTCGACCCCGTACGCCGCACAGATGGCAGCGGAGGAGGTGGCGCGCCGGGCCATGGAGTTCGGCGTTCGCAAGGTCGATGTGCAGGTGCGCGGCCCCGGTTCGGGGCGCGAGACGGCGATCCGCTCGCTGCAGAACCTGGGCCTGGAGGTCACCGGCATCAAGGACGTGACCCCTGTGCCGCACAACGGGTGCCGGCCACCCAAGAGGCGGCGCGTCTGATGTCCCGCTACACCGGACCGAAGGCGCGGGTGTCGCGCCGGCTGGGCACGAACATCTTCGGCACCAAGGGCGAGACGGTGGCGCTCGACAAGCGTCCCTACCCGCCCGGCGAGCACGGCCGCTCGCGGCGACGCACCACGACCTCGGAGTATCTGCTCCAGCTCCAGGAGAAGCAGAAGGCCCGCTTCACCTACGGGCTGACGGAGCGGCAGTTCCGCAACCTGTACGCCGAGGCCAGCCGCCGCACGGGAGTCACCGGTGAGAACATGCTCACCTACCTCGAGTTGCGGCTCGACAACGTGGTGTACCGCACCGGCTGGGCGGCGACCCGCCCGCAGGCCCGGCAGTTCGTGCTGCACGGCCACATGTCGGTGAACGGCCGGCGCGTCAGCATCCCCAGCTACCGCGTCTCGGCCGGTGATGAGATCGCCGTCATGGAGAAGTCCCGGGCGATGGCGCCCCTGCAGTGGAACGTTGATGTGCTCGACCGGGTGCCGCCCGTCTGGCTCGAGGTCGTCGAGGAGGGGTTGGCGGCGAACGTGCTGTCGGCTCCCACCCGCGAACAGATCGACGTGCCGATTCGCGAGCAGTTGATCGTCGAGCTGTACAGCAAGTAGCGGAGCGAGGTTGCACATGCTTGAGATCAAACATCCCACGGTCTCCGCGGCCGCCGCCGAGGTCAACCGCCAGAAGTTCGTCATCGGACCGCTCGAGCCGGGATTCGGTCACACGATCGGCAACGCCCTGCGGCGCACGCTGCTCTCGTCCATCCCGGGCGCGGCGGTCACCCACGTCCGGTTCGATGAGGCGCTGCACGAGTTCGACACCCTGGGTGGCGTGGTCGAGGACATCTCCGACGTCATCCTGAACCTCAAGGATCTGGTGCTGCGCAGCCACAGCCCCGAGCCGGTGCAGTTGCGCATCGACGTCCTGGGGCCGGGGGAGGTGACGGGCGCACACTTCGGCGTCAACCCCGACGTGGAGGTGTTGAACCCCGACCTGCACGTCGCCTCGCTCAACGGCCGGGCGCGTTTCGCCGCCGACGTCACCGTCGAGCAGGGCATCGGCTACAGCGGGGCTGAGAGCCGACCGTCGAGCGGCACGATCGGCGACGTCCCGGTGGACGCCCTTTTCTCGCCGGTGCGGCGCGTCGCCTATGAGGTGGAGGCGACCACGGGGGAGCGAGAGGTGGCAGCCGACGAACTCATCGTGGACGTGCTGACCGACGGCACGGTCACGCCGTCGGAGGCGATGGCCACTGCCGGCGGCATCCTGCGGCGGCTGACGCAACTCGTGGAGAACCTCGCCGAAGTGTCCTTGCCGGACGGTCTCGACCCGTCGGCGGCCACGGAGATGCCGTCGGACCTGCTCCGCCCCATCGACGATCTGGGGCTGTCGGAGCGGCCCAGGAACTGCTTGAAGAGGGCGCAGGTCACGACCGTCGGCGCGCTCCTGGAGCGGACGCGACTGGAACTGCTGGCGATCCCCAATTTCGGTGAGAAGTCCCTGGACGAGGTGACGGCCCGTCTCGACGAGCTGGGACTCGCCCTGGCCTCCGGGGACTGAGGGAGCCCAGCCGTGCCCGGCCGACCTCCCAAGAGCCGCCGCCTCGGCGGCAGCGCCGCACACCAGCGCTCGATGCTGGCCAACCTCGTGGCGTCCCTCGTGGCGGCCGAGTCGATCGTCACGACCGAGGCCAAGGCCAAGGCGATGCAGCCCGTCGCCGAGAAGCTGATCACCAAGGCGCGCAAGGGCGGTCTGCACAACCACCGGCAGATCGTGGCGTTCCTCAACGATCGGGAGATCGCCGACAAGCTGATCTCCGACATCGGGCCTCGCTACGCCAACCGCGCCGGCGGTTGCACCCGGATCCTGCGGGTCGGTCCTCGCTACGGCGACAACGCTCCCATGGCCCGCGTCGAACTCGTCTAGCGACGCGCCGCGGCGTGGTCCGCCTGCGCCTCCTGGTTGCCTACGACGGCGGGGAGTTCCGCGGCTTCGCCCCCAACCCCGGCGTGCGCACCGTGGCCGGCGTGCTCGCCGACGCCCTCGAGCGGCGCCTCGGCTACCCGGTTCAGTTGACCTGTGCCGGCCGCACCGATGCGGGAGTGCACGCCCGCGGCCAGGTCGTGAGTCTGGACGTGGCCGAGGGGGACGCCTCGGACGAGCGGCTCGAGTCTCTGCGCGGCGGCCTCAACCGCATGTGCGGGCCCGATGTGGCGGTCCTGGCGACCACCCCGGCGCCGGCGGACTTCGATGCCCGCTTCTCGGCGCTGGCCCGGGCGTACCGCTACACGATCTGGAACGCGCCCGAGCCCGACGTTTTCCGCCGCAAGTACGCCTGGCACGTCCCCGAGCCCCTCGACGTGGCTGCCATGAGCGACGCCGCGGGCTGCCTGGTCGGCGAGCACGACTTCGCCTCCTTCTGCTCCCGGTCCGAGCAGGTCATCGACGGTGAGGTGCGGGTGGCGCCGACGGTGAGGCGGGTGCGGCGCGCCGTCTGGAGTCGGCCCGAGCCGGCGCTGCTGCTGTTCGACATCGAGGCGAACTCGTTCTGCCGGCAGATGGTGCGTTCGATCGTCGGCACGCTGGTGGAGGTTGGGCGGGGCCGCCGTCCCGCCGACGGCATCCGCCGCGTCCTGCAGGCCCGCGACAGGGCCGCCGCCGGCGGCGTGGCGCCGCCGCACGGCCTGTGCCTGGAGTCGGTCACCTACCCCTGAGGCGGCTGTCGCGGACCACCGGCGGTGGGCCGATTTCGGCGGCGAGCCCGTATCCTTGTGCCGTGCGCACCTACAGCCCGAAGGCTTCGGAGACCGAGCGCGCCTGGTGGATCGTCGACGCCGACGGCCAGGTGCTCGGGCGCCTTGCCAGCGAGGTGGCGACCGTCCTGCGTGGCAAGCACAAGCCGACGTACACGCCGCACCTGGACTGCGGCGATCACGTCATCATCGTGAACGCCGACAAGATCGTCACGACCGCCAACAAGTCCGACCGGAAGATCCTCTACCGGCACTCGGGCTATCCCGGCGGCCTTCGCTCGGAGACCCTCGGCGAAGCGATGCGACGTCGTCCCGCCGAGGTCGTGCGGCGCAGCGTGCGCGGCATGCTGCCGCACACCCGGTTGGGCCGGCAGATGCTGCGAAAGCTGAAGGTCTACGCCGGACCCGTCCATCCCCACGAGGCCCAGAGGCCGCAGCCGCTGCCGCTTCCCAGGAGAACACCATGACACCGCCGCTCGTGCAGGCCACCGGTCGCCGCAAGCGCGCCGTCGCCCGCGTCCGCGTCCGGCCGGGCGAGGGGCGCGTCACCATCAACGGGCGACAGATCGAGGACTACTT
>JAPPKQ010000473.1:12206-17331 GCA_028819945.1 bacterium
CCCGTCGCCCGCGCATCGCTCCCACGCCACCGAGGCCCTCAGCGTGACCGACACCGGGTCGCTCTACGACGTGGATGCCACGATCTCCGGCGGAGGACTCACAGGGCAGGCGGGGGCCCTGCGTCTGGGCATCGCCCGGTCGCTGGAGAGTCTCGACGCCGATTCTCGCGAGAAACTCAAGCGGGCCGGCCTGCTGACTCGGGATCCGCGCAAGAAGGAGTCCAAGAAGTACGGGTTGAAGAAGGCCCGGAAGGCTCCGCAGTACTCCAAGAGGTAGCAGCGCCTGCAGCTCGCGGCGCCGCCGGCCGTCGCCGCGCCCCGATCGTGTTCGGCACCGATGGGATCCGAGGGCGGGCCTACCGGGATGTGACCCCGGAGGTCGCCGCCCGCCTCGGCGCGGCAGTCGTCGAGATGTTCGGCTGCACGCGGGTTGTGCTGGGTCACGATCCGCGTTCCTCCGCCGGCGACCTGGTTCAGGGCCTGCTGCGGGGTCTGGGTGGCGCCGAGGTGGACCTGCTCGGTGTGGCGCCGACGCCCGCGGTGGCGTTCTGCAGTGCCGCTGACGGGGTGCCGGGGATCGTCGTGTCGGCCTCGCACAACCCGTACCACGACAACGGTGTGAAGATCTTCGGCCCGGGGGGACGCAAACTCAGCGACACCGAACAGGATTGCGTGGCCGCCGCCCTCCGGTCCGGCGTCGACGCGACGGGAACCCCTGCGGCAGCCGGCGACGCCTCCGACCGGTTGCAGGCCTACCTCGCCGCCGTGGCGTCCACCGTCCAGCCGGACGCCCTCGATGGGCTGCATCTCGTGGTGGACGGCGCCAACGGGGCGAATTCGGCGCTGGCGCCGGCGCTGCTGCGGCGTTTGGGGGCCTCGGTGCGAACCGTGGCCTGCGAGCCGAACGGGCGGAACATCAACGACGGCTGCGGGGCCACTGTGCCGGGGTTGATCGCCGCCCGGACACGCCCGGGAGAGGTCGGCCTGGCGTTCGACGGCGATGGGGACCGGGTCGTGGCCTACGATCGGGGGCTGATCGACGGTGACCGCATCATCGCCCTGTGCGGGATCGACCGCCACGAGCGCGGCCGCTTGGCGGGTTCGACGGTCGTGGTGACGGTCATGAGCAACCTCGGTCTGCACCGCGCCATGGCAGCGGCGGGGATCGATGTCGTGACGGTGCCGGTGGGCGACCGGCACGTCCTCGGCGCGCTCGAGGCCGGCGGCTGGGAGTTGGGCGGTGAGCAGTCCGGACACGTGGTGTTCCGAGATCTGGCCACCACCGGTGACGGTCTGTTGACAGCGGTGCAGTTGCTCGACGTGGCGGTCCGGCGCGGTGTCCCCCTCGGCGACCTGGCGACGGCGGCCATGACCCGCCACCCCCAGGTACTGCGGAACGTGACGGTGTCCGGCGGCGCCGCCGATGTGCTGGTGGCGATCGAGCCTGCCGTGGAGCGGGCGCGGCAGGCGTTGGGAGAGACGGGTCGTGTCCTGGTCCGCTGCTCGGGCACCGAGCCGCTGATCCGGGTCATGGTCGAGGCGGCCACCGAGGCGGAGGCCGGCGCGGTGGCTGAGAGCCTGGTGGCCGAAGTGACCCGCAGGTCCGGCTGATGTGCGGCATCGTGGCGGTGCTGAGCCGCCCGCCCAGCCGGCGGCCCCCGTCGCCCTCGGAGATCCTGGGGCTGCTCGCCGGCGGGGCCGGTGGAGCCGACGCAGCCCGGCAGGTGTCGAGCCGGCTCGCCGGCCCGGCCGGCCTGACCAGCCTGGTGCGGGACGCGGGGCTGCGGGCGGAGGTTGCGGCGGCCGCCGGGCGGCTCGGCGACGGCGAGGCTCTCGCCGACGCGATCTGGAGCATCCGCGAGGACCGGCTGGCCACCGCCGGGGCGGTGGCGGACCTGCTCGGTGCCGACGCAGCGGAGGCGACGGAAGATGTCGTGGCGGGGTGGTGGGCGATCCAGGTGGCGCTCTCGGCGCTGGACCGCCTCGAGGTGCGCGGGAGGGACTCGGCGGGTGTCGCCGTGATGGTGACGGCGGCGGACTCGCCCGACGGACCCCCTGGGGCCAGCGACCCGCTGGGCCGCTCCGGCAGCCGCTGGCGGGACGCCGGCGCGACGGTGCACGTCCACAAGACGGCGGTGGAGGTCGGCGAGCTGGGCCACAACACGCGGGTGCTGCGGGAGGCGCTGGCCGGCGACGGCGCGTTGCGGGCGGCGCTGGCGCGTCCGGGAGCGCGCTGCGTGGTCCTGGCGCACACCCGTTGGGCCAGCGTGGGCCTCATCACCGAGCCCAACGCCCACCCTGTGGCCTCGCTGTCCGCCGACGGCGAGCCCTGGGTTCTGGCGGCCGTGAACGGCGACATCGACAACTACGGCGCGATCGTGGGTCGCTTCGACCTGAGCTATCCCGCGGCTGTCACGACCGACGCCAGGGTGGCGCCGGGTCTGGCGCGCCGGTTGAGGTCGCCGGGGCGATCCGATCGGGCGGCGTTCGCCGCGGCCGTGGCGAGCTTCGAAGGATCGCATGCCATCGTCTCGCTCAGCAGCGACAGTCCCGGCAACCTGCTGCTGGCCCGCAGGGGCAGCGGCCAGGCGCTCTACGTGGGACTCGCCCCCGATTGCTTCGTGGTGGCGTCGGAGCCGTACGGGCTCGTGGAGCAGACCGGCGACTACCTGCGCTTCGACGGCGCCGACGCCGCGGACAGCGGCAACGGCGAGATCGTCCGGCTGGAAGCCGCTGCCGCCGGTGAGAGGTCCGGAGTCGCACGCTGGTCCTACGACGGCGCCGAACTGCCGCTCCCGGCGGTGACGCAGGCGGAGATCACCACACGGGACATCGATCGCAGGGGCTACCCGCACTTCCTGCTGAAGGAGATCAGCGAATCGCCCGAATCGTTCGTCAAGACGCTGGCGGGCCGGCTCGCCGGGGATCCGGACAACCGCAGGGTCGTCCTCGACGGCGTCCTGCCGGCCGGCGGGGAGCTGCCGCGGCGGATCGTGGTCATCGGCCAGGGCACCGCGGCGGTGGCGGCGCGGGCCGTCGCCGACATCATCGGCGCCGAGTTGTCCGGCGCCGATGTGGAGGTCGTGAGCCGCCTCGCCAGCGAACTGTCGGGCTTCGACCTGAACGAGGACATGTCCGATCACCTGGTGGTGGCGATCAGCCAGTCCGGCACCACCACCGACACCAACCGCACCGTCGACCTGGTTCAGGTGCGGGGAGCCTGGGTCGTCGGAGTCGTGAACCGCCGCGAGAGCGATCTGGCGGCCCGCGCCGACGGGGTGCTGTACACCTCCGACGGGCGGGACGTGGAGATGAGCGTCGCCTCCACGAAGGCCTTCTACGCCCAAGTGGCCGCCGGCTTTCTGCTGGCGTGCGCCGTCGCCGAGCTGTTCGGCGTTGCCGAGGATCGCGGACGCCGCTCGGCGCTACTGGCGGCGCTCGAGCGGTTGCCCGAGGCCATGGCCGAGGTGCTGGCGGCACGCCCCCGGATCGCCGACATCGCGCAGCGGCTCGCCCCGTCCCGGCGCCACTGGGCGACCGTCGGCAACGGCCGCAACCGGCTGGCCGCCGAGGAGGTGCGGATCAAGCTCTCCGAGTTGTGCTACCGGTCGGTGGCCTGTGACATCACCGAGGACAAGAAGCACATCGACCTGTCGGCTGAACCTCTCACCCTGGTCTGCGCGGCGGGCCTCGACCGCTCCACCGCCCGTGACGTCGCCAAGGAGGTGGCGATCTACGCGGCGCACCGCGGTGCGCCGGTGATCTTCACCGATGACGCCGAGCTGGCCGGCGGCGCCGGGGAGGCGGTGCTGGTTCCGGCGGTCCACCCCGACGTCGCCTTCGTGCTGGCCACGATGGCCGGCCACCTCTTCGGCTACGAGGCGGCTCTCGCAATCGACGCCTGCGCCGAGCCGCTGCGGCATACCCGGGGCGCGATCGAGGCGGCGCTGGACGCCGAGCCCGACGGTGCCGTCGTCGACGCCGAGGCGATGCTCGCCGGGCTGGTGCCCGAGATCACCGCCGGCGCCGAGCAGTTCGGGCGACGCCTGCGAGACGGTGGCTACGACGGGCACCTGCCCGCGGCCACCGCGCTGCGGCTCGACGCGCTGTTCCGCTACGCGCTCGGGGTTCTGCCGCTGGCCGCATTCGAACTCGACTTCGGCGAGATGGGCACGCCGGCGGGTGTCCTGGAGCGGCTGCTGGCGGCGCTCAGCGAGGCCATCGAGGAGTTGACCCGGCCTGTCGACGCCATCCGCCACCAGGCCAAGACCGTCACCGTGGGGATCTCCCGCAGCGAGGAGGCGTTGCTGCGGGTGCCGCTCACCGAGGCCGTCCAGGCCGCCGGCGCCGAGGCCGACCGCCTCAGCTACGACACACTCTCGGCTCTGGCGGGGTTGGATCGGGCGGTCTCGCGGGTCACCGGCCACATCCGCTACGCCATCGACGGTGAGCGGATCGAGATCACCGACCGTTCGGGGCTGGCGGCGAGCTTCGAATCGCGGGTGGGCCGCGATCCCACCCTGCGGGGCACCAAGCGCCAGGTCAGCCGCGAGCGTCGGGTGCTGCTGACACGGGGGCTGCGCGACGGGCGCCTCATCCTGCTCGTTCCCGAGATCAAGGGCGGCGAGGTGGTCGGCCTGGTGCTGCTGCACGTCTACTTGCACGAGCGGTTGGCGCCCTCGGTGGCCGCCGACGTGCTCCGGCGCTACCGCGACCGTCTCAGCCGCCTGCGCTACGCGGTCACCGAGACCGAGGCGTCCTTCGACGAGGCGCTGCTGGCGGAGGTCTCCACCGAGGACCTGCTGGTCGGCGACCTGGGTGCGGTTGCGGCGCGCTGGCGAGGGGAACCGGTGTGATCGGCATCGACATCGTGGACGTGCCGCGGTTTCGAGCTCTGCTGGCGCGCCGGCCACGGGTCGCCGAGCGGCTCTTCACTGCCGCCGAGCGGGCCTACGCCCAGTCGCGCGCCGATCCCACCGAGCGGCTGGCGGCACGGTTCGCCGCCAAGGAAGCCGTGATGAAGGCGCTCGGTGCGGGCTTCGGCGACGTGGCGTTCAAGGACATGGAGGTCGTGCGCGCTCCCGGCGGCCGGCCCGAGGTGGTCCTGCACGGCCGTGCCGCGGAC
>JAPPKQ010000004.1 GCA_028819945.1 bacterium
AAGATCCCGCTGAAGACCCGCTACCAGGAGCGAGGCGTGCGGGTGGTGCCGGGGGCCTCGGCCCGCTGGGGCAGCTACCAGGCGCCGGGCGTGATCATGATGCCCAGCTACGTGAACATCGGGGCCTGGGTGGGGGCCAACACGATGGTGGACACCTGGGCCACGGTGGGGTCGTGTGCCCAGATCGGCCGCAACGTGCACCTCTCGGGCGGGGTGGGCATCGGCGGCGTGCTGGAGCCGCCACAGGCCACCCCGGTCTTCGTGGGCGACGAGTGCCTCATCGGCAGCCGCTGCATCGTGGCCGACGGGGCGCGGGTCGGCGAGGGCACCGTGCTGGGGGCCGGCTGCATCCTCACCGGATCGATCCCGGTGATCGATGCCGCCACCGGCGAGGAGCTGGGCCGCGGCGTGGTGCCCCCGTGGTGCGTGGCGGTGTCGGGCACCCGGCCGCGGACCTTCACCGGCGGGGAGTTCGGCCTGCCCTGCGTGCTGGTGGTCAAGCGACTCAGGCCCGGCGAGCGGCACGACAAGTCGATTCTCAACGACGTGCTGCGCGACCACGGGGCGGCCACCTGAGCAAGCGAGGAGTGTGCTGAGCGATGCGGCGGTCGCCCACCCCGTCATTCCGGCGAAGGCCGGAATCCAGGACGCTCCCACCAGCCCGGCGCTGCCGTGATTCGCGCAGCAGCCTCCTCGAGGACGCGCTGTGAGCGCCGCCGTGCCGGTGGACCTGCTGGCGCTGACCGCGGAGCTGATCGGCATCCCGTCGGTCAGCCTCGCCGAGCGCCGGATGGCCGACCGCGTGGAGGCCTGGTGCGAGGAGCACCCGTGGCTCGAGGTGACCCGCATCGGCGACAACGTGGTGGCGCGCACCGCCGGCGGCCGTGCCCTGCGGCTGCTCGTGGCGGGACACCTCGACACCGTGCCCCCCAACGGCAACAGCCGGCCGATCTTGGAGGGCGACCGCGTCACCGGCCTGGGCGCCTCGGACATGAAGGGCGGCCTGGCGGTCATGCTGGCCCTCGCCGCGGCACACCCCGACCCGGCCATCGACGTGACCTACGTGTGGTACGCCGCCGAGGAGATCTCCCGGGAGCACAGCGGCCTGCTCCAGGTGGAGGCGGCGCGCCCCGACCTGCTGGAAGCCGACGCGGCGGTGCTCGGCGAGCCCACCGGAGCGACGCCCGAGGCGGGCTGCCAGGGCACGATGCACATGCGGATCACCCTGCGCGGCGAGCGGGCGCACACCGCCCGCCCCTGGATGGGCCG
The DNA here is from genome assembly GCA_028819945.1 of bacterium. GTDB lineage: Bacteria > Actinomycetota > Acidimicrobiia > Acidimicrobiales > CATQHL01 > VXNF01. The sequence goes on from JAPPKQ010000004.1 coordinate 1,270, forward strand.
CAACGCCATCCATCGCCTGGGGGACCTGCTGGAGACGCTGCGGGGCTACCAGCCGCGGCGGCCGGTGATCGACGGCTGCCGGTTCGCCGAGGCGCTGCAGGCCACGTCGGTCTCCGGTGGCGTGGCGGGCAACGTGGTGCCCGACGAGGCGGTCCTGATCGTGAACCACCGTTTCGCCCCCGACCGCACGGCAGCCCAGGCCGAGGAGCACCTGCGGGAGCTGCTCGGCCCGCACCTCGCGGAGGGCGACGGGCTGGAGTTGGTGGAGATGGCGCGGGCGGCGCCGCCGCGCCTGGACCACCCGCTGCTGGCTGCGCTCGTGGCGGCAGGTGGCGGTGCGGCGGCGGTGCGCGCCAAGTTGGGATGGACCGACGCGGCGTTCTTCGCCGAGCGCGGCGTGCCGGCGCTGAACTTCGGACCCGGCGACGCCGAGCTGGCCCACACGGCGGGGGAGTACGTGACCCGCGATTCCCTCGAGACGGTCTACGGGGCGCTGGCGGCGGCTATATCCGGCGCAGGACGCTGACGACCCGGCCGTAGATCCGCAGGTCCTTGGCCGGGTAGTGCCGGGGCGGGTAGTCGGGGTTCGAGGACTCCAGCACCACCTCGTCACCCTCGCGGCGGAACCGCTTCACGGCCGCCTCGTCGCCCGGCAGGCCGGCCACGACGATGTCGCCCTCGCCGGCCAGGTGTTGCATGCGCACCACCAGCAGGTCGCCGTCGAGGATGCCGTCACCGGTCATGGAGTCGCCGCGCACCCGCACCACGAAGGCGTCCTGGTGGCCGACGAACTCCGCCGGCAACGGCAGGGTCTCCTCGATGTTCTCGTGCGCCAGGACGCCGGAGCCGGCCGCCACGTCGCCCACGAGGGGCACGTAGCTGACCGGGTGCCGATCCACGGCATGTCCCGAGACCGGGTCGTAGTGCACCTCGAGCGCCCGGGGCTTGGTGGGATCGCGCCGCAGGAACCCCTGCTGCTCGAGGATGACGAGGTGGCGCTGAACCGAAGCCGGCGAGATGAGACCGACGGCCTTGCAGATCTCGCGCACCGACGGCGGGTAGCCGCGCTCACGGGTGTACTCGGCCACGAAGTGGATGATGGCCTGGCGCCGTTCGGAGAGCTTGGCAACCGCGGCGGGCTGCGGCTCGGCGTCCTCGGCGGTGTAGCTCGGTGTCTCGCTGTTCATGTTGCCCTTCCTTGTCCGGCCCGGTCGTCAGACCCGGACTTGATATGTACAAGTGTTTCGAGTTACAATGTTGTCATGCCCCACGCAGCAGCCGCCGGAAGCACACTCGGACCGCAAGAGGGAACACATTCTCGTATTTCTGCTGCACGGTCATACATAGACAATACGCATGTTGTCAGCTGGCGGTCCGCATGTCAAGGATCTTCCCTGCGCGACCGGCCATCACCTCGCCGCCTCGCTGTGTCACACCCCGCGGTCAGGCTCTCGGGTATGGACTACTCCGCAGTTCTCGCACAGGCGACCCACGCGCCCGCAGCGGTGCAACCGGATCGCGTCGGCCTCGGTACGCGCCGCCCGGGGCGGGTCTACCTGTGGCGCCGCGCCATCGTGGCGGCCGCTCTGGTGTGCCTCCTCTGGGGTGCTCTGTGGGGGGTCTTCCAGCTCGGCGGACTCGTCGGCGCGCGCCTCGTGGCGCCGGCGCTGGGAACGGTGCCGGTCCCCGTCGTGGACGGGGCTCAGGCCGACTCGTGAGGATCGCGCCGGCGTAGATAGCGGGCGAAGGTCATGCCATCGGCCACGAGCAGGTGTTCCAGTTGAAGGGCGTGTCCGGCTTGCGGCGCGGCGCCTTCGATCATGCCCGGCCCGCCCGGCGCCAGCAACGGCGACCGGGTGATGCAGAACTCGTCGATCAGGTCGGCGGCGGCGAATGCGGCGTTCAGGCGCGGCCCACCCTCCAGCAGGATGAGCGGACGGCCCTCGGCGGCGAGGTCGGCGGTGATCGCGGGCACATCGGCCGCGCGGTCGCCGGCGGTGCGCACGTCGGCCACTTGGGCGAGAGAGTCCCGCCGGCTCGCCGGCGCGGTGTCGGCCAGGTAGAGCCGCACCTGCTCGGGACCGGCGAACAGGCGGGCCGCAGGGTCCAGTTCGCCCCGGCGGCTCACGACCGCCAGCAGCGGTGTCGGCTCCTGGCCGCGCGCCAGCCGGCGCTCGCGAACCTCCGCGGGCACCGACGGCGGTCCGTAGTCCTCGCTGCGGGCGGTGCCGGCTCCCACGACGATGGCGTCGGCGCAGCCCCGCAGGGCGGTGAGCACCGCCCAGTCCACCGGACCTCCGAGCGGCGCCGAGCGACCCTGCACACTCACCGAGCCGTCCACGCTGGTGATCATGCAGAGCATCACCCACGGCCGATCGGAGGAGTGCGGGCGCGGCGCCTGCTCGTACACCTCGAGGTGATCCACCGCCGGGATGAACCGGGGCCAGACCTGTTGCATCGCGACCATCGGTCCTCCAGCGCTGCCCGCGGTACTTGCGTCGTCTCTCCACAAGGTATCCACAGATCGTCTGCGGATGGCGCTGGGGGAAATCTCTGCCCTTGTGGTGGAAACGTCCGCGCTGCGATGGGGGAATCTCCGTTGCCGCGGGGATATGTCCCGAATGGCCGGGACCGATCGGAGCGGAGCTCCGAGTGGCAGGTCGGCGATGACTAGCTTCCGCCCGATGTCCGGCCTCGAACCTCCGATGTCCGGCCTCGGACGCCCTCCCTCTACAGTGAAGGAGAAGAGGCCTTTTGAGCGCGCCCCTGCGAGGCGCCGGAAGGCGAGGTGAGCACGTGACCGTCCTGTCCGAGCAGTTCCGCATCGGCATCCAGCGCTGGTTCACCGTCGAGGGCGTGCATCCGTACGACACGGTGGACTGGCGTCGTCGGCGCGCGCTCATCACCGGAGCGGGCGGCGAGGTCGTCTTCGAGCAGGACGGCGTGGAGTTCCCCGAGTCCTGGTCGCAGAACGCCGTCAACATCGTGTCCCAGAAGTACTTCCGCGGCCGGCTCGGCACGGAGGACCGGGAGTGGTCGCTGCGCCAGGTCATCGACAGGGTTGCCGGCACGATCAGCCGCTGGGGTGCCGAGGACGGCTACTTCGCCGACGGAGCCGAGACGGCCGCCTTCGCCGACGAGATGACCCACGTGCTGGTCAGTCAGAGGGCGTCGTTCAATTCGCCGGTGTGGTTCAACATCGGCGTTCGGGGCGCCCTGCCGCAGTCCTCGGCCTGCTTCATCCTGTCGGTGGAGGACTCCATGGAGTCGATCCTCAACTGGTACACCGAGGAAGGGCTGATCTTCAAGCGCGGCTCGGGAGCGGGCGTGAACCTCAGCCGGCTGCGCTCGGCCTCCGAACATCTCTCCGGAGGAGGCCGCCCCAGCGGTCCGGTGAGCTTCATGCGGGGTGCCGACGCCTCCGCCGGGGCGATCCGTTCGGGTGGCACCACCCGGCGCGCCGCCAAGATGGTGGTTCTGGACGCCGATCATCCCGACATCGGGGAGTTCGTGTGGTGCAAGGCCCGCGAGGAGCGCAAGGCGGAGGCGTTGCACGAGGCCGGCTTCGACCTGAGCTTCGACGGGGTCGACAGCACGTCGCTGCTGTACCAGAACGCCAACAACTCCGTGCGCGTCAGCGACGAGTTCATGGAGGCCGCCCTGGCGGGTCGCAAGTGGGACCTCACCGCGCGCACCACCTGCGAGGTCCTCGAGACGGTGGACGCGGCCGAGCTGCTGGACCAGATCGCCGAGGCGGCCTGGCAGTGCGCCGATCCGGGCCTGCAGTTCGACACCACCATCAACCGCTGGCACACCACGCCCGCCGCGGGACGCATCAACGCCTCCAACCCCTGCTCGGAGTACCTGCACCTCGACAACTCGGCGTGCAACCTGGCCAGCCTGAACCTGCTGTCGTTCCTCGGGGCCGACGGGCGTTTCGACGTTGCCGCCTTCCGGGCGGCGGTCCGGGTGGTGTTGTGCGCGCAGGAGATCCTGGTGGGGCGCTCGCACTACCCGACCGAGGCGATCGGCCGCAACGCCGTCGCCTTCCGCCAACTCGGCCTGGGCTACGCCAACCTCGGCGCCCTGCTCATGACCATGGGCCTGCCGTACGACTCCGACGCCGGGCGGGCGACCGCCGCCGCGGTCACCGCGCTGATGTGCGGCGAGGCGTACCGCACCTCGGCACAGATCGCGGCGCGCATGGGACCCTTCGAGCAGTACCACGCCAACCGCGCGGACGTGCTGCGGGTGCTGAACATGCACCGCGGCGCCGTCGAAGGGATCGACCGCCGCCACGTCCCGGAGGAACTGGTGGCCGCCGCGGCCGAGGTCTGGAGCGAAGCCTGCGACCTGGCGGAGTCCACCGGCGTGCGCAACGCCCAGTCAACGGTCTTGGCGCCGACTGGCACCATCAGCTTCATGATGGATTGCGACACCACCGGGATCGAGCCCGATCTGGCGCTGCGGAAGGCCAAGTCGCTCGTCGGCGGGGGTTCGCTCACGATCGTGAATCGCTCGCTGGCGCCGGCGCTGGAGCGGCTGGGCTACGGGGCCCCCGAGATCACCGGGATCCTGGCCCACGTGGAGAGCACCGGCTCGGTCCTGGGCGCCCCGGGGCTGGCCCGCGAGCACTACCCGGTGTTCGCCTGCTCGATCGGTGACAACACGGTCACCCCGGAGAGCCACGTGCAGATGGTGGCGGCGGTGCAGCCCTTCCTGAGCGGGGGGATCTCCAAGACCGTCAACCTGCGAGCCGATGCGACCGTCACCGACGTGCGCGACCTGTTCGTGTCGGCCTGGCGGAGCGGTGTGAAGGCGATAGCCATCTACCGGGACAACTCGAAGTGGCAGCAGCCGCTGGCGGCGGCGGGCACCGCGACGACGCCGGCCGAGGGCGTTTCGTACGCCGCGCCCGCGGCACCCGAGCCGGTGCGCCGCAAGCTGCCGCACCACCGCACCTCGCGCACGATGGAGTTCCGGGTGGCCGATTGCAAGGGGTTCGTGACCATCGGCGAGTACGACGACGGCCAGCCCGGCGAGATCTTCGTGCGGGTGTCCAAGCAGGGTTCGACCCTGGCCGGGATCATGGACGCCTTCGCGATCGCGGTCTCGTACGGCCTCCAGTACGGCGTCCCGCTGCGCGCCTACGTGGATGCCTTCTGCGGGATGCGCTTCGAGCCTGCCGGTGTGACGAACGATCCCGACCTGCGGATCGCCACCAGTCTCGTGGACTACCTGTTCCGGCGGCTGGCGCTGACGTACCTGTCGCCGGAGGAACGGGCCGAGATGAGCATCTTCACCACCTCCGAGCGGCTCGAGCCCACGCTTCCGGGCGTCGCCGAGGCGGTGGCCGGTTCGGTGCAATGGATCGACGTCGCTCCCGACCCGCCGTCGGTGCCGCCCCGGCCCGATCCGGCGACGGCGGGCGGGACCGCCGGAGGCGGACCCCACGGAGGCCTGACGGACTCCGCCTCGCCGCTGTGCATGTCGTGCGGCACGCGGATGGTGCGGGCCGGCTCGTGCTATGCCTGCGCCACCTGCGGGGCCACGAGCGGCTGCAGTTGAGCTCGCCGCCGGGGACCCCGGAGATCCCTCCCCGGTCCGGCGAGCGGCGCAGGCAGGGCCAACCACGATGATCGCCAGCATGAGGGCGGCCGTCCTCCATCCCGAGACCGAGCGCCTGTCCGTCGAACCCGTCGACGTGGCCGCGCCCGGTGCGGAGGAGGTGCTGGTGCGGACCGCCGCCACAGGGCTGTGTCACAGCGACTTCCACTTCGTCGACGGCTCCTGGCCGATCCCGAGACCGTGCGTTCTGGGCCACGAGGGGGCCGGTGTCGTGGAGGCCGTCGGCCCCGATGTCAGGGACTTCGAGGTGGGCGATCACGTCGTGACCTGCCTATCGGTGGGTTGCGGGGAGTGCATGATCTGCATCGGGGGACGTTCCTACCTCTGCGTCGAGGGGCACTCGCTGCGCACCCGTCCCGCCGGGCAGCCGCCGCGCCTCAGCCTCGGCGGCCAGGAGCTGCACCAGTTCGTGGGTCTGGCGACCTTCGCCGAGCACATGCTGGTGCACCGGAGGGCGCTGGTGCGCATCCGCCGCGACATGCCGCTGGACCGTGCCGCGCTGCTCGGCTGCGGCGTGCTCACCGGTACCGGGGCGGTCTTCCGCACCGCCGGGGTCCGGCCGGGCTCCTCGGTGGCCGTGGTGGGGTGCGGAGGCATCGGCATGGCGGCGGTGCAGGCGGCCCGCATCGCCGGCGCAACCCTCGTGATCGCCGTGGACACCGAGCCCCGCAAGCTCGCCTGGGCGACCGAGTTCGGCGCAACGCACACCGTGGATCCGGCCGACGGCGACCCTGTCGAGCAGGTGCACGAGCTCACCGGCTGTGGCGCTGAGTTCACCTTCGAGGCGATCGGGTCGCCGCGCACGGTCGAGCAGTGCCTGAACATGGCCGCGCGCGGCGGCACTGCCACGGTGATCGGCATGCTGGCGCAGGGTGTCCGGGTGGAGTTCGACGGCGCCGAGATGTTCCTCCACGGGAAGCGCCTGCAGGGGTCGCTGATGGGCTCCAACGTCTTCCGGCGCGACATACCCCAACTGGTGGACCTCTACCTGGACGGCAGGCTCCGCCTCGACGAGATGGTCTCGCTGCGATTCGACCTGGATCGCATCAACGAGGGCTACGAGGCGATGCTCGCCGGCGAGGTCGTGCGGGCGGTCGTGGAGTTCGCCTGAGCGCTGCCCCGATCGCTAGCCCGGCCGCCGGCCGCGGAACTCGCTGAGCGGGGGCCGCTCCCGCAGCGAGACCTCCTGCGCCTCGACGCCGGGAATGCGGAGCCGGGCGCTCCAGCCGTCGCCGGCCGGCGGGCTGACGCCGGAGCGCTGCAGCACGGTCTGCAGGATCGCCAGCGCCTGCGGACCCAGCTCCTCCAGCGACCTGTTGCGGTGGCGGCGCACGCCGAGGTCGGCCTCTGCGATGCGATCGGCCCCGAAGCGGCGTGACAGGTCGATCAGCAGCCCCACCTCCACGCCCCAGCCCTGCACGAACGGCACCTGCTCGACGGCTTGGCGCCGGACGGCGTACTCGCCGCCGAGGGGTTGGCGCAGGTGCGCCAGCTCGGGGAAGAACTGCGCCAGCAGCGGGCGCGCCATCAACTCGGTGGTCCGCCCGCCGCCCGCCCGCCCGTCCAGCAGTCGCTCGTAGTAGCCCTTCACGAGCACGACGCGATCGTCGGCCAGAAGCGGCTCCACCAGGGCGGTCACGTAGCGGGACTCGAAACTCCTCAGGTCGGCGTCACACCACACGATCAGGTCGGCGGTTGTGGCGGCCACGCTCTTCCAGAGGGCGTTCCCCTTGCCGAAGCCCGTGCCCGACTCCGGGAGTACCTCGGCAGCGGGCACGACCCTGGCGCCGGCCGCGGCGGCCACCTCGCCGGTGCGGTCCGTGGAGTGGTCGTCCACGACCAGCAGGTCGTCCACGAGCCCGGCGGCGGGGGGCATGAGCGTGCGGCGCACCTCGGCACAGATCGTCCCGACGGTGGATTCCTCGTTCAGCGCCGGCAGGCATACGGCGATCGTGCGGTTCCCCTTGCGCTCGGCGAGCCGGGCGGCGGTCGATGCGGGGGACACCGCAGGAACGATAACCGTGCCCGGTGGCCCGGCGGCACGCCGCTAAACTCGCCAACGGCGGTGCGCAGTGCGGGCGGGAGATGCCGCCGGTCGGCGAATCCTGTATCGGAGGGTCCACTTGATCGCTTCCATCCCGAGCCCCGACGTGGGCACGCTTTCCCTCGGGCCCCTCAACCTCCGCCTCTACGGGCTCATGGTGGCGCTGGGCGTGATCGCCGGCGTGTACGTGGCCGCGCGCATGCTGCAGCGCCGCGGTCTCAACCCGGAATGGGCGGTTCAGGTCTCCACCGTGGGCGTCCCCTTGGGGCTCATCGGCGCCCGCGCCTACCACGTGCTGACCGACTGGAAGAGCTACCAGGGCCGCTGGGTGGACGTGGTGAAGATCTGGGAAGGCGGACTCGGCATCCCGGGAGGGATCCTGGGAGCGGTTCTCGGCGGCCTCCTCGTCATCCGGCTGCGGCGCCTGCCGCTGCGCTCGCTGCTGGACGCGGGCGCCGTGGGGTTCCCCGTCGGGCAGTTCGTCGGCCGGCTCGGGAACTGGTTCAACCAGGAGCTCTTCGGGCGACCGACCGATCTGCCGTGGGGTCTGGAGATCGACCGGCAGCACCGCCCGCCGGAGTACCTGGACGCCGAGACGTTCCACCCCACGTTCGCCTACGAGATGGTCTGGAACATGCTGGTCTTCGGCCTGCTGTGGCGTGTCGGGCTGCGCGGCAGGCTGCCGAGGGGCCACCTGATCGTGCTCTACCTGTTCTCCTACGCGGCCGGGCGCCTGTGGATCGAGGCGCTGCGCGTGGATCCCGCCAGCCTGTTGCTGGACGTGCGGGTGAACATCTGGGTCATGGGCGGCGTCCTGGTGTTGAGCGGCCTGTTCCTGCTGCTGGTGACGCCGCGCCGGCGGCGCGCCGAGGCCTCGCCGGAGCCGGCGGCGCCGGTCGGCGAGCAGGACGCCGCGTTGGGCGAGGCCCCCGAGCCCGAGCCGGCAGAGGCTGCGGAACCGCCGGCCGACGATTCCGAGGGAGATGCCGGCGGCGACGAGCAGGTCTCGCTCGACGCGGACGAGTCGACCGCCGCAAGCCCTCCGGCCTGAGTTCATGGACGAGTCGGCGCTGGTCGCGGGAATCAGCCCGGCACGCGTCGAGCGGGGCTTCGCCTTCGTGGACCTCTGCAACTTCACGCGTTACACCGACGACCACGGGGACCGCAACGCGGTGGCTCTCCTGGCCGAGTTCCGCGCCGTCGTCCGTGCCGTGGTCGCCAGCCACGGCGTCCGTATCGCCAAGTGGCTCGGGGACGGGGCCATGCTGGTCGGCGTCGAGAACGAGCCGCTGGTGGAGGCCGTCGTGCATCTTCAGAACGTGGTGGCCACCCACGGGGTGCTGCCACTGCGCGCCGGTATCGCCGCCGGGCCGGTCATCCTCTTCGAGGGCGACGACTACATCGGGAACGCGGTGAACCTCGCCGCGCACCTGTGCGACCTGGCGCAACCCGGTCAGCTGCTTGCTCCGGCCGCCATGGTCTCGGACCTCATGGTGAACACCGAGGCCGACTCCATCGGGTTCCTGGAGATTCCCGGGTTTACTGAAAGGGTGGACGTGGTGCTGCTGAGCGAAGCCGACCCGGAGCCGTGGGCCGGTGTCTGAGGACTCCGGCACCGCCCGTCCCTCGCGCCTGGCCGTAGGGTTGCCGGCCTCCGGCGCCTGGCAGGAGGGTGATCCCGCGGGGGATCGACGGTTCTTCACCCTGGACACGAAGCGTCCCTTCGTCCTTGAGAGCGGCGACTCCCTGGACAGCGTGACGATCGCCTACGAGACGTGGGGGACCCTCGACAGCGACGGCTCCAACGCGGTGCTGATCTGCCACGCCCTCACCGGCGACGCGCACGCCTACGACCCGCACCTCTCCAAGCGGGGCTGGTGGCAGAGTGTCATCGGTCCCGGCGAGGCCATCGACGTGGACCGGTACTTCGTGGTGTGTGCCAACGTGCTGGGCGGCTGCCAGGGATCGACCGGTCCGGCCTCGCTGAACCCGGCGACGGGACGGCGCTGGGCGGCGTCGTTCCCCCCGGTCACGATCCGTGACATGGTGCGCACGCAGGCGCGCCTGGCCGACCATCTCGGCGTGAAGCGGTGGCTCTGCGTCGTCGGCGGCTCCATGGGTGGGATGCAGGCCCTCGAATGGGGTGCGATGTATCCCGCTCGGGTGCGATCCATCGCCCCGCTGGCGGTCGGTTGCTCGGCGAGTCCGTGGCAGATCGGCTGGAGCGCCGTCGGGCGGGCCGCCATCGCCATGGATCCCCGCTGGCGCGGCGGCGAGTACTACGACGCCGAGCCCGGCGACGGGCCCCACGAGGGTCTGGCGCTCGCCCGGGCCGTGGCGCAGATCACCTACCGAAGCGACGAGCTGTTCGCGGAGCGCTTCGGCCGGTCGCTGGTGCGGCCCAACGAGCAGTTCGGGCTGTGGGACCGCTTCGGCGTCGAGGGCTACCTGGACTACCACGGCGAGAAGTTGGTGCGGCGCTTCGACGCCAACACGTACCTCTTGTTGAACAAGTCGATGGACACCCACGACATCGGGCGCGGCCGCGGCGGTCTGCAGAGGGCGGTGGCGCGGATCGCTGTGCCGGTGCTGACCGTCTCGATCAGTTCCGACACGCTGTACCCCCCGCGGCAGCAGACCGAGCTGCGCGACCTCCTCGTGGCGGCCGACGGGGACTGCCGCTACGTGTTGCTGGAGAGCCCCCACGGTCATGACGGCTTCCTGGTGGAGACGAGGGCCGTCTCGGCAGCTCTGGCCGAGTTTCTGGAGTCGGTGGAGAAGGATCACACCGCGCCGGGAACAGGCTGACGGACACGGCGCCCGGCTACACTGTCGCCGACTTGCGGGCGTAGCTCAGTTGGTAGAGCGCCACCTTGCCAAGGTGAAGGTCGCCGGTTCGAGCCCGGTCGCCCGCTCGCAGGCTCGCCGGGGGCGAGTCCCCGGGGGCCACACAAACTGCATCGGTGCCCGAGCGGACGAAGGGAGCGGCCTGCAAAGCCGTCTTATCGCGGGTTCGAATCCCGCCCGATGCTCCGGAGCGCATTGCGGACGCCGAGGCTGTGGCGCCCCGGGCGCGATAACCTCCGGGCGGGGCCGTTAGCTCAGCTGGCAAGAGCACTTGCATGACGCGCAAGGGGTCGGGGGTTCAAGTCCCTCACGGCCCACCCGAAAAAGCCCAGGGAGCGAGCGCCATTTGGCTGTCCTGCGGCGGGGGAATATCCTGCCGGGGACCGCGAGTTCGCTCCAGTACGCTCCAACAAGCTCCGAACGGATTCTGACCAGCGACCATGCCACGAGTGTTCAACAACATCAGCGGTTCCGTCGGCCGGGGCATCGCCGTGGACCTGGGAACCGCCACGACCATCGTTTACGTGCGCGGCGAGGGCATCGTGCTCGAGGAACCCAGCGTGGCGGCACTCGAGGCCCGTACCGATCGCCTCCTGGCGGTCGGCCGCAACGCCAAGGAGATGATCGGCCGCACGCCGGCCAACATCCGCACGGTGCGCCCCCTGAAGGAGGGTGTCATCGCCGACTTCGGCGTGTGCGAGAAGATGCTGCGCTACTTCATCCAGCAGGTCCACAGCAACCGCTTCGCCAAGCCGCGCATGGTCATCTGCGTGCCGTCGGGCATCACCCCGGTGGAGCAGCGGGCGGTCCAGGAGGTTGCCGAGTTCGCCGGTGCCCGCCGACCCGTCTTCATCATCGAGGAGCCCATGGCGGCCGCCATCGGAGCCGGCATCGCCGTGCAGCAACCCTCGGGGAGCATGATCGTGGATGTCGGGGGTGGCACCACGGAGATCGCTGTCATCTCGCTCGGCGGCATCGTGGTGAGCCGTTCGGTCCGTGTGGCCGGCGACGACTTCGATCAGACGATCAGCGACTACATCCGCAAGGAATACAGCCTCGGTCTGGGCGAGCAGACCACCGAGCACGTGAAAGTCAAGTACACCTCGGCCTGGCCCCTGAATGAGGAGCTCGACCTGAGTGTCCCCGGGCGTGACCTGGTCACGGGACTGCCGAAGAGCGTCGGCGTCAACACTGTCGAGTTGCGCGAGGCGATCGAGGAGCCGCTCAACGAGATCATCGGTGGTGTGCAGGCGACTCTCGACGCCGCGCCCCCCGAACTCACCGCCGACATCATGGAGATCGGGATCCACCTCGCCGGCGGGGGTTCCCGGCTCATCGGTCTCGCGGAGCGCCTGGCGACCGAGACCGGGATCAAGGTCAACCGTGTGAAGAACCCCCAGTACGTCGTGGCGTACGGGTCGGGATACTCGCTCGAGGAGTTCGAGTCACTGAGAGGCGTGCTGCATTCGCCGGTCGCTGAGTAGCCGGGCGATCGCATAGGGGAGCGGTCCCCGCAGTCGTGGCCATCCTTCAGGGCCGTTCCCGCCTCACGCTCGTCCTTCTGGTCCTCATAACCGTCACGCTCGTCACCCTCGACGTGCGCAACGTCGAACCCTTCGAGCAGGCGAAGAACGCCGCCGAGGGCGCACTCGAACCCGTGGTGTCGGGCGCGCAGCGAGCCGGGCGCCCGGTGGTCGACGCCTGGGAGGCCGTCACGGACTACGACGACCTGAAGGCCGAGAACGAGCGCCTGCGCGCCGAGCTCGACGTGGAGCGGGGCCGTGACCTGGCCAACGCCAGCGCCGCCGAGGTGCTCCAACACTACCTCGCCGAGGCCGGGATCCAGCACGTGACCGACATTCCCTCGACCACGGCGCGGGTGGTCCGGAACCTCGGCAACTTTCCGGACTTCACCGTGGACGTGGACAAGGGTTCGTCGGCGGGGGTGAGGACGGGGATGCCGGCGGTGACCAGCGCCGGGCTGGTGGGGAGGGTCGTGGACGTCTCGCCCGGCCGATCGCGCGTCCGGCTCATCAGCGATCCCGAGTTCGAGTTGGGCGTCCGCCTGGTGGGAACCGATGCGGTCGCCGTCGCCCGGGGAACCGGCCGCGGTCAGCCGCTGGTGGTGAGTGAGGGGATCGGCGTCTCCATCCCCGTTCACGTGGGCATGCTGGTCACGACCAGCGGGATCGACCGCAGCGTGTACCCGCCGGACGTCCCGGTCGGCCTCGTGGCCGAGGTGGCGGTGGATCCGGGGCTCAACCAGGTCCTGTTCGTGCAGCCGGCGGCGTCGCTGGATTCGCTGAACTTCGTGACCATCCTGCTGTACGACAGTGCCCTGTGAGGATCGGGGACAGCCGTGACCGTTGAGACGATCAGGACGACGCTCCGGTCGGCGCTCGTGCTGTTGTCCGTCTTCGTCCTGCAGGTGGGGCTGCTCGACGGGCTGCGGATATTCGGCCGCGCCCCCGAACCGCTGCTGGTCCTGGCCGCAGCGGGCGGACTGGTGGGGGGCTGGTGGCGGGGACTGCGGTTGGGTTTCGTGGCCGGACTGCTGTACGACCTCGTCGCCGGCACCCCGCTCGGGCTGGCCGCCTTCGCCTACGCCGTGGTTGCCGCGGCCGCCGAGCTGCTGGCGGGCTACACGGTGCGACTGTGGTGGTTGGTGCCCCCGTTCGTGGCTCTGGGGTTGTCCGTCTACGTGTTCGCCGGTGAGGTGGTCGGCCAGAGTCACCTGTTCGACGACCGCTTCATGGTGACTCTCGGGGTGGTGGAAATCTGGGCAGTCTTTCTGGCGGGGCCGACACTGCGGCTCGTCCGCTGGGCGTTCAACGAGACGACCGGTGTGCGAGCCGGATCCCCGAGCGTGCGCGCCGGCCCCCCCAGCGTGCGCGCGCTGGACGAGAAGGCCGGGCTGTGAGCCTGGCAACGCCGCCGGGACGGGGTCGATCCTCCGGTGCGGGCGGCGGCCGGCAGCGCGAGCCGGCCGCCGGGCAACGGGGACGCTTCAGCCGTTACGACTCGCGCCGGCTGCGCCTCAGCATCCTCGGCGTGATCGGGCTGGCACTCCTGGTGACCCTCGTGGTTCGCCTGTGGTACCTGCAGGTCGTGACATCGGAGCAATTCGTGGAGAGGGCCGCCGGCAACATCATCCGCACGGTGCCCGAGCCGGCGCCCCGCGGTCGCATCTTCGACGTGCACGGCCGGGAGCTGGTCGGCAACCGCGTCGTCAACGTCGTCACGATGGACGCCTTCATCCTTCGCGACCGGATCGGGACTGCGCAGCGCCAGCGTCTCGCCCTCGAGTTGGCGCGTCAACTCTCGCGTTCAGGGGTCCTGACCAAGTCCGTGGAGCTGGCCGAGGCGCTGGCCGACCCCGCCTACGGACCGTTCGACCGGATTCCCCTGGCGGTCGGCGTGTCGGACGCCATCAAGGTGTTCCTGGCCGAGCGGAACGAGGAGTTCCCCGGCGTCGAGGTGGTCCGGCGCACCCAGCGGGTCTACCCCTACGGCGACCTGGCGTCGCACGTGCTCGGATACATCGACACCATCACCGCCGAGGAGATCGAGGCGCGCCGCAACCATCCGAAGCGCTACAGCACGGTCGACGAGATCGGCAAGTCGGGTGTGGAACTGGCTTTCGAGGACGTGCTGCGCGGCACGCCCGGATGGCGCGAGATCGAAGTCGACAACGTCGGAAACGTGATCCGCGAACGCGGCTACCGGGCGCCACAGCCGGGAACCGACCTCGTGCTCACGATCGATGCTGATCTGCAACGGTTCGTCGAGGAGGAGTTGCTGCGCGGCCTGGAGGAGGCCCGCGATCGCCAGAACGAGGACGTGGAGGACTCCTTCGTGACGTTCGCCGCCCCGGCGGGCGCCGCGGTCGTGCTGGATCCCCGCAACGGCAACGTCCTGGCCATGGCCAGCTACCCGGACTACGACCCGCGGGTCTTCATCGGCGGCATCAGCGAGGAGGAGTTCGACGCCTTCGTGCATCCGGCGAGTCATGCGCCCCTCAACAACCGGGCCATCCAGGGCGTGTACGCGCCGGCCTCGACCATGAAGCCCATCACGTCCTACGCGGCGCTCTCCACGGGCCTGCTCGGACCGGATGGCTTCCTGGGCATCAC
>JAPPKQ010000103.1:0-11358 GCA_028819945.1 bacterium
AGACGGCATACGAGATTTCTGCCTGTCTCGTGGGCTCGGAGATGTGTATAAAGACAGGGCCGGCTCGTCCGAGGCGGTCCAGGCAGGCCTCCACGCTCCAGGGCAGCATCGTGGCGCCGCAGCGGGCGTCGCGGTAGAGGCGCTCCAGCGTGTGCGGCCGCAGCAGCGAGCGGCCCCCGCAGACGCGCACGGCGAGGGACGCCAACTCGGGAGCGGTCTCCATCGTCGACACCATCGAGGCCCAGGCCCGTCGCACCTGCGCAGGCGTCGGGTCGACTCCGGCCTCGGTCAGCACGTGCCGCGCCAGGGCGTGGGCCCGCTCGTAGGACACCTGCATCTCCGCCCAGCCGGCCTGCTTCTGCGGGTTCTCCCGGCGCGACCCCGGTCCGATCCGGCCCGCCAGGTAGCCGTCGGTGAAGTCCATGACGGCGCGCATGATGCCGAGGTACGTGAACGACAGCGTCAGATAGAAGTGCGGCCAGCGAGACGCCACCTGATCGAAGACCCCGGCCGGCAGCAGTTCGGCCTCCGCCGGCACGAAGACGTCCTCCAGCAGGAGGGTCAGCGACACCGTGCCGCGCATCCCCAGCGGATCCCAGTCGCCGGCGAAGCTGAGCCCCTCGCTGTCGGTCGGCACGCTCATGAACCGGATCGTCGGGTCGTCGGGCGCGACGCATATGACGTTGTGGCGGTCGGCGGCGCCCGAGAGCGAGGCGAAGATCTTGCGCCCGGTCAGCCGCCAGCCTCCGTCCGTGGGCACTGTCAGGGTGGCGACGCCGGCGGTGGCGCCCGGCGCGTTCCCCTCGCTGAACGGTTGGGCGTGGATGTGACCCTCCGAGATCACACCGGCGTACATGGCGGCCCGCCGCCGCTCGTGCTCGGCTCGATCGGCCGGTGACATCTCCAGGTCGTCGGCGATCTGCCCGCACAGCAGCATCGTGGCGGTGTGCATGTTGAAGGTCAGAGCAGTGGAGCCGCAGTGCCGCCCGAGTTCCTCCGACACCAGCCCGTAGGTTGCGAAGTCGGCGCCGAGGCCGCCGTAGCGCTCGGGCACGCACAACCCCAGGAGCCCGGCCTCCCGCAGGTCGGCGTAGTTCTCGTGCGGGAACCGGGCGTCGCGGTCGTAGCCGGCCGCCCGCTCGGCGAACGCCGGGCCCAACTCGGCGACGAGCCCCACGAGCTCACGCCGGCGATCGGGCGGGGTGGGGTGCTTGCTGGAGGTCATTGCCCGGCGCCGTTCACGCGGTGGTTTCCTGACGGAACTGCACGGTCTTCAGGTCGCTGTGGAAGTCCAGGGCGTAGTCACCGCCCTCGCGGCCCAGCCCGCTGATGCCACAACCCCCGAAGGGGGCGGTGAGGTCGCGCACCAGGAAGCAGTTCACCCAGACCGTCCCGGCGCGGACCGATCGCCCGACCCGCTCGGCGCGCTCCTGCGAGCCTGTGAAGACGACGCCCGAGAGCCCGTAGCGCGTGCTGTTCGCCAGGCGCACCGCCTCGGCCTCGTCCGCGAACGTCTGCAGCGTGAGCACCGGGCCGAACACCTCCCTCTGCACGATCTCGCTGTCGTTGCTCGCCGGGCGGATGAGCGTCGGTTCGTACCACAGACCGTCGGGCCGGTGACGGCGCCCGCCGCGAAGCACGGTGTCGCCGGCCCGGCGCGCCCGTTCCACGAAGCCCTCGACGCGGGCGAGGTGGTCGGGGTGGATGAGGGGGGAGATGGTGGTCGCCGGATCGCGGCTGTCGCCCAGCACGTGGGCGTCGGTGTGGGCCTCGAAGCGCTCCAGGAACTCCTCGAGGACGCCCTCGGCCAAGAGCAGGCGCGTCCCCGCCAGGCAGACCTGGCCGGAGTCGTCGTACTGCTCGGCGGCGGTGCGGGCGGCGGCTTCGATGTCGGCGTCCTCGAAGACGATGAGCGGTCCCTTGCCGCCCAACTCGGCGGTGAACGGCACGATGTTGGCGGCCGCGGCCGCGCCGATGGCCCGAGCGGTCTCGGGCGAGCCGGTGAAGGAGATGCGGCGCACCCGCTCGTCGGCCACGAGGGCGGCGCCCACCTCGGCGCCGAGGCCCTGCACCACGTTCAACACACCCGGCGGCAGTCCGGCCTCGTGAGCCAGGTCGGCCAGCACGCTCGCCGACAGCGGCGACCATTCGGCGGGCTTCAGCACCACCGTGTTGCCGGCGGCCAGCGCCGGTGCCACCTTCCAGGTGGCCAGCATGAACGGGGCGTTCCAGGGGGTGATGACCACCGCCGGTCCCGCCGGCATCCGCTCGACGCGGTTGTCGGTGCCATTGGAGGACCAGACGCGTTCGCTGTGGGCCTCGGCCAGGTCGGCGTACGCCCGGAAGTTGCGCGCTCCCCGGGAGATCACGCGCTTCTGCAGGCTCTCCAGCAGCATGGCCATGTCGAGGCACTCGATCTCGGCCAGCGGGCCGACCGTCTCGTCGATGGCGCCCGCCAGGCGACGCAGGTGGACGCCCCGCCCCGACGGCCCCAGCGCCGCCCACGACTCGGCCGCCTCGCACGCCGCGCCGACCGCGGCAGCGGCTGTCGCCCCGTCGCCGGCGGACACGTCCGCCAGCTTCGTCGACCAGTCCAGCGGCGAGCGGACCTCGAAGGTCTCCGGTGACGACACCCGCCGGCCGCCGATGTAGTGGTCGACCGACACTGCCGCGCCGGCGACCGACAAGCGGGGCCGCTCCGGATGACTCAGGGCGCAGCCTTCCTCGGGGAGCGTGCTGCGCAATCGATGGCTGGTACACGCGGGGCCGCTGGAATGTGGATTCCGGCCTCCGCCGGAGCATCGGAACAGTCGGTAGACGGCATTCTCAGCGGCCTTCCGCTGCGGGCACCTGCAGCACCCGGTAGCCGCCGCCGATGGCCAGCCGCCGGGGTGCCGTGCCGGCGGCCGCCAGGCGGCGCACCAGCGAGTCGGCGCCCAGGTTCTTGTGCATCACCAGCACGGCGAACCCGCCGGGGCGCAGGCGGCTCAACCAATCCCGCAGCAGTTCGTCGAGGGCCTCGTTGCCGATGCGCACGGGGGGATTGCAGTAGAGGGCGTCGAGACGCAGTGACGCCGGCACCTCCTTGGGGGAGCAGACCCGGGCCCGTCCGGCGCCCTGCCTCTCGCCGGCGCCGGTGACCGGCACCCCCGCCTCGACGAGGTTGGCCGCCGCCAGTTCCCGCGCCCGCTCGTTGACGTCCACCGCCCAGATCGTGGCGTCGGGTGCCCGCAGCCCCAGCGTCACCGCGATGGGGCCGTACCCGCAGCCCACGTCGGCCAGCATCCGTCCCGTGGCGCCCCAACTGCCGTTGCCGGCCGGCGGCGGGGGCAGCGGCGCGTGCTTCAGCAGCAGCAGGGTGCCGGGGTCGATGCGGCCGGCGGAGAACACTCCCCGGTCGGTGCGCAGATCCATCGTCACGTCGTTCAATCTCAGGGTGACGGTGCGCTCACGGCGCCGCGAGCCCGGGCTCCGTGAGAAGTAGTGCTCCACCCCGGCCATCGTGCCGACGATACCCGGGCCGCCGACACGCCCGGTCGCTGCGGCGGTCGCTAGCCTCGACGGCGTGGAAATCCGCCTGTTCGGCGACCCTGTGCTGCGTTCCAAGGCGGCCGACGTCACCCAGATCGACGGCTCCGTGGCCCGGCTCTGTGACAGCATGTTCGGGACCATGTACGCGGCCCGCGGCATCGGCCTGGCTGCGCCGCAGGTGGGCGTGCGCAAGCGGCTGTTCGTCTACGACGAGCCCGAGACCTGCGGACGCGGGGTGATCCTCAACCCGGTCATCACCGAGAGCGATGGCACCTGGATCTTCGAGGAGGGCTGCCTCTCGGTGCCGGGCTACTCCTGGGAGATCGAGCGCCCCCGCCGTGTGGCGCTCACGGGGGTCGACCTGGACGGCAACGAGGTGACCGTGGAAGCCGACGACCTGTTCGCGAGGCTCATCCAGCACGAGATCGACCATCTCGACGGCGTGCTACTGACCGAGCGTCTCGACCCCGATCAGCGGCGGGCCGCCCTCAGCGAGTTGCGCCGGCGCGGCCTGGGCTCGTCGGGGGCGGGCCTGTTCCCCTCCCTCGGCACCGAGTGACGCCGTGACCCCCTGGCCGGCGACGGTTCGCCGGCTGGTTTACTTCGGCACGCCGCAGCTTGCCGTTCCGCCTCTGCGCGCCCTCTGCGAAGCCGGATTCGAGGTCGCGCTGGCGGTGACGGGCCCCGATCGGCGCCGCAGCCGCCGGGGAGCGGCCGAGCCCAGCGCGGTGGGCCGCGCCGCCGCCGAGTTGGGCATCCCGGTGACGCACCGGCCCGAGGATGCGATCGGTGCCGCCGGCGACGCCGATGGTGCCGTGGTCGTGGCTTTCGGGCGGCTCATCGCCGCGGACGTGCTCGACGCTCTGCCGGCAGTGAACGTGCACTTCTCGCTGCTGCCGCGCTGGCGGGGGGCAGCCCCCATGGAGCGCGCCATCCTGGCGGGCGACACAACCACCGGTGTGAGCCTCATGGCGCTGGAGAACACCCTGGACACCGGTCCGCTCTACGCCACGGCGGCGACCCCCATCGACCCCTCCGAGACCCTTGCCGAACTGCGAGCACGCCTTGTGGCCTTGAGTTGTCCGCTGCTGGTCCAGGTTCTCACCGACGGCCCAGGCGACCCTGTCCCGCAGGAGGGTGAGATCACCTGGGCGGACAAGATCACCGACGAGGTCCTGCGCCTCGACTGGGATCGCCCTGCCGTCGAACTGCACCGGCTGGTCCGCCTGGGCAGGGCCTGGACCACGCTCGAGGGGGAGCGCTTCCGGGTTCTCAGCGCAAGCGTCGTTCCCGGCCACACAGGATCATCGGGGGTCCTCGAAGGACTCGTGGCCGGAACCGGGTCGGGGGGCCTGCGTCTCGAGGAGGTGCAGGCCGCCGGTCGGCGAGCCATGCCGGCCGCCGAATGGCAGCGGGGCGCCCGGCTCGCCGAGCCGTGCCGCTTCGGCACCTAGAACTCTGACGAGTACGAGGCGGGCGACACGCCCGACCGGCGCCGCGGCGAATCAGGCGCTGCGGTCGATCTTGACAGTGACGATCTCCACGCCGTGGAACTTCTGGTGGCGCACGGCGGAGGCGTAGTGGCGCAACAGTCGGAGCGAGAGATCGTCGACGGTCGGCACGGCAGCTTCGCTGGTCAGGTAGGCCAGTTGGTCCTCGATGTTCTCCTGACGCGTCGTGGCGACGAACTCCAACTCCACCGTCGTGCCCTCGGGCCGCGCGACGATGCGCAGGCGCGGGCTGTCTGAGCCGTCCGCTTCGTCCTCCCGTGACAACAGGCTGGCGAGCGTTTCCTCACCGGCTGACCGCAGCCGCAGCGCGGAGGCCTCGTCCCATCCCAGCCGGGATGCCAGTCGGGTGAGGAACTCATCGATCGCCCGGAGCGAGGCCATGTCCAACGTGACCTCGAGGCGCGAGCGTCGCGTGCTCGTCGCGTCCAGCAGGAGCGTCATCCCGATCGCGACCACGGCGCCGATCGTGACGCCGTCTCCGAGCAGTCGGCCCAGTTCATTGCCGAAGAGGTCCCCGGTGATGGGGTGACCGTGGAGGCCCAGGCCCAACGCGCTCGCGAGGGCGACCACGAGTACGCGCCGGGGTGTGAGGCCGTCGCGCAGAATCGTCTGCCAGGCGGAGACGAAGAGGACGCCCATGGCGAGCATCAGGTATGCGCCCATCACAGGTCCGGGGATCGTCAGCAGGAGGGCGGTGAACTTGGAGAAGAAGGCCAGCACGAGGGTGACAGCGGCCACGCCGACGCCGACGGGGCGAGCGGCGACGCCGGTGGGGTTGATGAGTGAAAGACTGTATGTGGCTTGCGGCATCGGGGGCAGCGTGCCCGCGACGCCGGCGAGCAGCATCCCTGTGCCGTTGAGGCTCGCCATGCCCTGGATCTGACGGAAGTCGATCGCCCGCGGCCGTCTCCTGGAGGCTTGCTGAATCATCACACCGTCGCTGATCATCTTGACGCTGAACACGAGGGTGAGAATCGCGAACGAGGGCAGGAGCGCCCAGAACTCCCGGCCGGGTGTGAGATCGAATCCCGGCGTCGGCACCGCGGGTACTCCGAACCAACCGGCGTCGGCGATTCGGCCCCCATCGAGCACACCGAATGCGCCGGCGGCGGCGCATCCGGCCAGGATGCTCAGGAGCGGCGAGACGAGGGGCCAACGACCGCCGGCACGCAGAGCCACGATCACCGAGACCAGCAGTGTCACCCCGGCGATGGCCGGGCCTGCGGCCGGCGGGGCGCCCGCGGGCAGATCTCTGACGGTGTCGACGGCGATCGGCAGCACGCTGACGACGATCAGCATCATCACCGTTCCGGAAACGACCGGCGTGACGAGTCGTCGCAGCGTCGGCAGCCACCGGGCGAATGCCATCTGGATCAAGCCGCAGACGACCAGCAGGCTCGCGAACGTCGACAGCCCGGCCAGTGAGACCGCCGCCGCCATGAGCGCGATGAAGCTCGGCGAGGGCCAGGTCAGCACGATGTGGCCGGCCCCGAATCGCCGGTATCGGAACGCTTGAAGTGCCGTCATCGCTGCACAGATCAGCATTGCGGCGAAGACGCTCCAGGTCAGGTACGAGTCGTCGAGCCCGGAGGACCGGTTCGCGATCGCCGCGTTCAGCACTGTCGGTGCGAGCATGAGGGCAGCGCCCTGGAATCCGACCAGCAAGGCGACCCACGAGGGACAGGCTTCCTCGGGCTCGAACCGGATGGGCTGTTCGGCGTTCCCCGCGGTCAATTCTCAGCCAGTCGTCCGATCGCTCCTGAGTGGAGGCGGCCTCTGAATCTGCTCCGGCAGTCGGCCTCGACGGTGCAGCGCGCTCGTATCGGGCACCCTGCGATCATCGAACGGGCCCGCATCTACAATTCGGAATCGGTCCCTTCGACGACCACGATCCTCGAGTTCACCGCCCGCGGGCGAACATCGTCGAGAGCTCTGTACTCGGGGGAGCCGATGAATCCCCTTGCCGCTGCGAGGTTGTCGAACTCCACGATGACGAAGCGCTGCGGCGCCCAGCCACCCTCGACCGCCTCGACTTCGTTGGTGCGAACCAGGAATCGCCCGCCGTGCGCGGCGAGCGCCGCAGGAAACCTGTCAACGAACTCCGAGTAGGCCTCGGAGTCGAGGATTTCAGTGTCTATGACGACGTAGCCCTTCATCGTGAACCATTCCTTTCGTCCGAGCCTGCGCGGTTTGCGCGCGTGTCCGGCTGGTATCGGTGACGTTCTGTCTCCGGGATTATACCGACTCTCGACTTCCGGTTTCCCCGACAGCACCGGTGACCGCATCGGGACCGCGCGGCCTGCGCTCACGGTAGGGTCGCAGCGTGTCCGACAGGGATCCGGCCGGGCTCGCCGCGAAGGTTCTCACGGTCTCCGACGGCGTGATCGCCGGGGTTCGCGAGGACCGCTCGGGCGAGGCGCTCGCCGAACTGCTGGCAGGTGCCGGCTACGAGATCGTCGAGCGGCGCGCTGTCGCCGACGGCACTGAGTCCGTGGCCGGCGCGCTGCGGGAGATGACCGACGGCTTCGCCGGTCTCCTCGTCACGACCGGGGGGACGGGGTTCGGCCCCCGTGACCTCACCCCCGAAGGCACCCGGGAGGTCGTCGACCGGCTCGCCCCCGGGCTGGCCGAGGCCATGCGCCTGGTGAACCCGCTGGGGCGGCTCTCACGTGCGGTCGCCGGCACCCGCGGCCGGGCCCTGATCCTCAACGCCCCGGGATCGCCCCGCGGCGCCGTGGAATGCACCGAGGCCGTCCTCGACGTGGTGCCCCACGCTCTGCGACTCCTCAGCAACGAGCCCACCCCCCACTGATATCAACCAGCCGGTCCGCGAAGAGCCGGGGCGGATCCGCGGAGATCAGGATTCCTTCAGGCGCGCTCCCGGCCAGCGGACGGTCATCCTCTCGAGGAGGCCGATGAGGTTGAAGAAGACGATCCCGCCGGCCGAAGAGAGGACCAGGCCGGCGAAGAGGCGTTTGGTGTCGAGGCGGTAGCTGGCCTGGATGATCACGAACCCGATCCCACGGTCCGACCCGGTGAACTCGGCAACGATGGCGCCGATGACCGCCAATGTGGAGGCGATGCGGAGCCCGGCGAAGACGTACGGCAGCGAACTGGGTACCCGTAGGCGCCAGAACACCGCCGTCTTCCGGGCAGAGAGGACGTTCATCAACTCCAGGGCCTGCGGGCTGATGGATCTGAGACCGCGAGACGTGTTCACCAGCACAGGGAAGAAGCAGATGATTGCCGCGATCGCCACCTTGGGAACGAGGGTGAAACCGAACCAGATGGTCAGCAGCGGTGCGATGGCGACGATCGGGATCGTCTGCAGCACGATCGCCCACGGGAACAGTGCACCCTCGACGGCACGCACGTGGACGAAGATGACCGCGGCCACGAACGCCGCGGTGCTTCCCACCAGGAAGCCCAGGACGGCCTCGAGCATCGTCCAGCGCAGGTGGCGGAACAGCGACCATCCCTGCTCACCCAACTCGGTGCCGATCTCCGACACTCGGGGCAGGAGGTACGTCGGGACATCGCGTGCCACGACCCAGAGTTCCCAGATCCCGAGGGCGGCGAGGAACAGCAGGATCGCGGGGACGTACGTCCGCCACTTGGAGCGACGGCGCGGATCGGCGTCGGTGCCCGTCACGGCCGCTGACCGTCCTCGTTGCCGGCGACTCCTGGGTCGATCTGCAGGAGTTCCCGGAGTTCACCGTTCAGGGCGGCGAAGTCGGGGCGGTAGCGGATGCCGAGCTCCCGCGGCCGGTCGAACGGCACGTCCGCGATCCTCATGACACTGCCGGGCCGGGGACTCAGCACGACCACCCGGTCCGAGAGGAAGATGGCCTCCTGCAGGCTGTGGGTCACGAACAGCACAGTCGAACGGGTCTGCCGCCACACCTCGAGGAGCTGGATGTTGAGGTTGTCCCGGGTGAACTCGTCCAGCGCGCCGAAGGGCTCGTCCATCAGCAGCGTCGACGGGCCGTAGCTGAGCGCCCGGGCCAGAGCCACGCGCTGCTGCATGCCACCGGAGATCTGCTCCGGGTAGTACTCCTCGAAACCCTCCAGGCCCACGTCCCGGAGCAGTCCGCGGGCGTGCGCTTCGGCGTCGCCGATCGCCAGGGGGTTGCGCTTGCCCAGGATCCGGTCGGGCAGCAGGACGTTGCCCAGCACCCGCAGCCACGGGAACAGCACCGGGCTCTGGAAGACGAAACCGAACTCCACGTCGCGGCGGGCCTCGGCCGGTGTCTTGCCGCGCACCGTCACCGAGCCGGTGGCGGGTTCCTGCAGGCCGGCGATGATCCGCAGGAGCGTCGACTTGCCGCACCCCGAGGGACCCACGAGCGCCACGAACTCGCCGCCGCCGATCTCGAAGCTCACGTCCTCCAATGCGGTGATCGGCTCTTGACCACCGAAGGTCATGGTGATGCCGTCGACGGCGATCCCGCCGGGATCGTCACTTCCGGCTGGAATTGTGTCGTTCACTCGACTCTCTTCGTCGCCTCGTAACGCCGGATCCCCTCGAGTGCCACGTCGATGGCGTTGTGCCAGCCGGCCACCAGGGGCTCGTTGACGCCCTCGTAGTCGATGTCGGCCGGCGCGGTGAAGTTGTAGGACACCGCGCACACCATGGCGGCCTTCACCCGGCGCAGGTGCGCGATCGTGAAGATCGCGGAGGACTCCATCTCCACGTTCATGATCCGCTGGCTGATCATCCGCTGAACCCACTCGGGGGTCTCGGCGTAGAAGGCGTCGCTCGACACGTTGACGCCGACGTGGGTGGCGAACCCCCGGCCCGGGCCCAGGTCCGACGCCGCGTCGATCAATGCCCGCACGAGGAAATGATCGGCGACAGCCGGGAAGCCCTCGTCCACGTACATGGCGCTGGCACCGTCGCAACGCATCGAGGCGGTGTTGATCAGGATGTCGCCCTTGTGGATTCCCTCCTCGAAGGCGGCGCTGCTGCCGACGCGGATGAAGTGCGAGACCCCCACGTTGCAGAGCTCCTCCACGGCGATGGCGGCCGACGGGCAGCCGATCCCCGTGGAGGTGGCACTGACGGGAATGCCCCTGTAGGACCCGGTGACGGTGCGGTACTCGCGGTGGTAGGCGACCTCACGCGGGTCGTCGAGGTGCTCCGCGATCAGCGCCACCCTCCCCGGGTCGCCGGGGAGGAGCACGTAATCGGCGACATCGCCGGGCCGGACCCTCAGGTGGTACTGGAGTATGTCCTGGGTGGTCGAGCCCTTGTCGAATATTGCCAACGCGCTCCTCCGTCAGCGGGCGGCTGTGTTCACGACGGTCGCTCTACAGCGGGAATCGCATCATGCCATTCACGAGAAGCACGCGTCGGAGTAGACCGAGTTGAGGTCCACCTCGGCCTCCAGGCCGCCGTAGGCGCGGAGCACCTCGTCGACGGTCTCCCAGCGGCTGTGCTTCATCGAGCCGATGCCATCGGCGACCGCGTCGGGCGTGAGCACGACGGTCTTCGTCACCTCGAGGCTGCGAGCCTCCTTGTCCCGTTCGAGGTTCTCCGGGTCGACCGCAAGGACGATGTCCAGCGCCTCCTCGGGATTCTCGAAGGCGTACTCCCAGCCCCGGGAGATGGCACGGACCATGGCGCACGCCACCTCGGGGTTGGACTCGAAGTAGTCCTTGGTGGTGAAGAGCGCGTTGGCCGAGGTCTCGATCCCGTAGTCGTAGGGGATGAAGACGTTGACCTCGTAGCCCTCCTGCTCGGCGAGGACCGGCTGGTTGGTGAAGAACACCGTCTGCAGGTCGATGTCGCCGTTGAGGATGGCACTCAGGTCGAAGCCGACCGTGACCTGCTCGATGTCGTTCACGTCGATGCCGTTCTTCGCCAGCATGGCCTGGGTGAGCTGCCACGGCCCGCCTTCTGCGAAGCCGATCCTCCGGCCCACGAAGTCCTCGAGGGTCTCGATGCCGGAGTCGGCCAGCGCCATGACACCCCCGGGGTGCTTGTGGAAGTAGGTGGCGACGGTGATGAGGGGGATGTCCTCGGCGGCCGCGAACAGCAGCGAATTGGTGTCGTGGAGTCCGAACGTGTCCGAGCCGGCCGCCACGAGGGTGATGCTGTTCACGTCGAATCCGCCCGGATTGATCGTCACGTCCAGGCCTTCGTCGGCGAAGAAGCCCTTCGCCTGGGCGACGAACGAGCCCGTGAACTGGACGTTCGGGAACCAGGGGAGTCGCAGCGAGACCGAGACCGGCTCGGGGGCCGGCTCCGGCGGTGGCGGTGGTTCGGGCGCCGGCGGTGGCTCGGCCGCCGGTTCGGGCGGTGGTGCCGGAGGTT
>JAPPKQ010000103.1:11458-15644 GCA_028819945.1 bacterium
GGTTCGGGCGCCGGCGGTGGCTCGGCCGCCGGTTCGGGCGGTGGTGCCGGAGGTTCGGCAGCCGGCGGTGGTGCCGGAGGTGCCGCGGTGTCCTCGTCGTCCCCGCCGCAGGCGGCCGCGACGACCGCCACTGCGAGGAGCAACGCCAGCCAGCGACTCCAGTACTTTGCACGTCTCATTTGTTTCCCCTTTCGTTGTGAATTCGTGCGTCGAGGTCTTCTCGGTCACCCTCCGGAAGGAGTCGAGCAGTTGCATGACTCCCGGGTGATGAGCGCGGTCGCGACCGTCACCGGTGGTTGAGGCTTCCCGTCCAGGATCACCTGGTGGAGCGTGCGGATCGCTTCGAATCCGAGTTCGTCCGCAGGCAGCCGCACCGTTGACAGCGACGGGGCCGCCAGGCGCGCCAGCGGGATCTCCCCGTAGCCCATCACGGCGATGTCCTGGGGAACTCGTAGCCCGCGCTCGTGTATCGCAGAGATCGCGCCGAGCGCCAGGATGTCCCCGGCGCAGAAGATGGCGGTGGGAGGCTGCTCCGCAAGCAGCAACTGCGTCGCAGCCTTCGCCCCCGCTTCGAGCGAGAAGTCCGCCACCGCGGCGAGGAGCTGATCGTCGGCCGGGAGGTCCGCGGCGGCCAGAGCCCGGGAATAGCCGGCGCCGAGCAGGTTCGAGACCGAGTCCGCCGGCGAGGCGATGTGAGCGATTCGGCGGTGGCCGTGAGAGATGAGATGCATCGTGGCCTCGTAGGCGTCGGAGGTGCGATCGGCCAGGATGTGCGACCCCGTCCCGATGTTGGCGCTGTCGACGAACACGAAAGGTCGGAGAGCCGACGAGGACTCGACGACACCCACGACCGCCTCGTCCCCGGCGGCGGTGAAGTGGATCAGGATCACGCCGTCCACGTTGCGGCTGAACAGCTGGTCGAGGTGGCGCGACACGACCTGCGCGTCGTAGTGCTGCGTCTGGCAGATGATCGGCAGCCAGCCCTCGAGTTCGGCCTCCTGGCTGAGAGCCTGGAGATAGTGGGCGTAGTAGTCCGTGAAGGCGGGCACCATCACGCCGACGCTGTAGCTCGGGTGGGAGTCGTTGCTCAGCGAGGCGCGGTCCCTGTCGTATCCCAGTACGCGGGTGCGGGAGCCGCGGCTGATCGAGACGATGCCGTCGTCGGCGAGTTGCCGGTAGGCGGCCCGGACCGTGTGGACGCTGACGCCGAGCTCGGTCGCCAGTTCGGCGATCACGGGGAGGTGGCTGCCGGCGGCGATCCTGCCCGAGGCAACCTGCCACATGAACTGCCGGGCGATCTGGGTCGCGAGCGGCACCCTGCTGGAATCGCTGACCCTGATCGGAGCGGCCGGATCCGGGCTGTGCCGGTGTCCCCCTCGGCGATGTCCCCCACGCACGGTGTGAGTCTGTCATAGATCAAGTCATACGGTTAAGCAGATGTTTGACCGCGCGCATGCACCTGAACAGGGAAGTCGTGTTGTCGTGCCGCCTAGTTCCGGGCCAGGTCGGCGGCTGCGGCCAGGGCGAACTCCAGCATGGCCTGCTGGCCCGCGGCGTACTCCTCGAGCCGCTCGCCCCGGTATGTCGCCTCACCGGTGAGCAGGTTCGTCCCCGCGCACACCACCGATCCCGCTTCGCACCCCAGCGCGGCGGCCACGGTGAACAGGCACGACGTCTCCATCTCGAAGGCGAGCACGCCGCGATCCTTCCAGCGGCGGATCATCTCGATGGTGCGCTCTCCCTCGTAGAAGCTGTCCGTCGAGCGGACCGGGCCCATCTTCACCGCTGTGCCGCGCCGGGCCGCAGCGCTGAGCAACGCGCCGGTCACCCGGGAGCTGGCGGCGGGCCGGGCGACATCGGGCGCGTAGTAGCGGCTGGTGCCCTCGTCGCTGACCGCCTCGGTGGCCACGGCGATGCCGCCCACCGGGAGTCGGGGTGACAGCGCCGCGCAGCTCCCCACACGGACCAGGCACGACACGCCGCAGGCGATCAGTTCCTCGGCGGCTATCGCCAGCGACGGGGATCCCACGCCGCTGGTCGCCACGGTGAGCGGGGCGCCGTCGAGGGATCCCGTGAACACCGCGTAGCCGCGGCAATCCCCGACCCGCTCGGTGCCGTCGAGCATCCCGGCCATCAGTTCCACCCGCTCCGGGCTGCCCGACAGCAGAGCCACCGCCGCCACGTCGCCCTCGCGTATGCCCAAGTGCGGGAATGATCCGTCGGGCAGGCGCAGGTAGCGCTCGGTCAGCCAGCCGGAGGTGTCCTCGGTCATCGGCGCCTCCCGGTCGATGTTCGGCCTCTCATCGATCATTGCCGCTGAGTGTCGCCCGGGCCACAGGTCGCCGCGGGCTGGACCGGTCAGTGGACGATCTTGGCCAGGGGGAGTTCCAGGATGTCGGTGGCGCCGGCGTCGGACAGTTCGGGGATCAGCGTGTTGATGACCGCCTTGGGCACCACGGTCTCCACGGCGAATCCCTGGCCTCGGTAGAGCTCGTTCACCGTCGGCGCCTTCATGGAGGGCAGCAGGTCGATGACCGCCGTCAGGGCGGCCGCCGGGACGTTCATCTTCACCAGCACGCGGCCCCGCGCCTCCAGCACGCCGGTCAGCAGCGTGGCGATCTGGCCCATGGCGTGGCGCTTGTCGGGATCGTCGTGGGCCGCCGGGTTGGCGAGCAGCTCGGTGTGGGACACCAGCACGGTGTCGATGATCCGCAAGCCGGCAGCCCGGAGGGCGCCGCCGGTCTCGGTCAGCTCCACCACGCAGTCCACGATCTCGGGCACCTTGGCCTCGGTGGCGCCGTAGGAGAGCTGGACGTCGGCCTCGATGCCCCGTTCGGCGAAGAAGCGGCCGGTCAGCCGGGGATACTCCGTCGAGACCCGTACCCCGTTGGGCAGGTCGTCGGCGCTCTGGTACGGCGAGTCGGCCGCCACCGCCACGACGATGCGCACCGGCTGGTCCGTGGCCTTGGAGTAGCCCAGTGGAGTTAGCGACACCACGTCGGCACCGCTCTCGGTCACCCAGTCGCGGCCGCTGATCCCGAGGTCGAAGATGCCCTCGCTGAGGTACCGGGGGATCTCCTGGGGCCGCAGGATGCGCACGTCGTCGACGCGCGGGTCGTCGATGGCGGCCCGGTAGTCCACCCGAGACATCCGCCGCACGTTCAGGTCGGCGTCGGCGAACAGGTCCAGGGTGGCTTGCTCGAGCGATCCCTTCGGCAGGACCAGGCGCAGCATCCGGACCACGCTACCGGCGCCGCCCGTGGCCTTGACCGCCGAGAATCCGCACGCCGCGGCTGACCGTTGCCCGGCGGCGATCGGGATCCGGTCGTGCATTGGGGTGGACCGTCTCGGGACGGTTCAACCGACCGCCAAGTCGGCGAACGCCCGCGGCGTCGTTCCGCCGGGGCCAGGGATGACGAAATGGCGGGACGTGGGGAGATGCCGCGGGTGCCGCCACCTTGCCACGTCGCGATGGACGAGGTCGTGTTCTCCGAGTGACGGGAGGTGAGGAAATGCCGTGGGCACCGCCACTGGCAGCGCTACAGATGTGACATCGGTCACACTTGCTGGGCGCTCGGGTCGGGTTGCCCGACTCCGGCTATTGCAGCCCGTTGACCTGGGGGTTTGCTATGACTGCTGGCTGGCGCTCCGGACCCGCCACACCCCGGTTCGGCCGATACTCAAACATTCGTTGATAGTCTGTCATATAGTGACTATACTATATAGAGAAGTAATCAGGACGGCTCACCAGGCGGGTGAGTCGGGAAGTTTCCATGAGGGGGTGATGGGCAGATGGACGGCGAAGCGAAACGCAACACACCGGCCGAGGCCGGCGCCGTGGTCTCCGAGTCGACCGATTCGGGTGTCGGCGCGGTGGTTTCCGGGCCGGCCGGTTCCGGTACCGGCGCGGTGGCTTCGGGGTCGGCCGGTTCGGGTGTCGGCGCGGTGGTTTCGGGGTCGACCGGTTCCGGTGCTGGCGCGGTGGTTTCTGGGCCGGGCGGCGCCGGTCCGATCGGCGGCGACGAGGGGGGTTCGGCACGGGCCCGCGAGTGGGTGGTGCTGGGCGAGTGGTTGGCGTCGCCCCCGCCGCTGTTGCACAAGGTCGATCTGGACGTGCTGCAGGAGAGGTTGACCTTCATGGGCCGGGCGCGGGCCTCTCTGGCCGCCGCGGAGGCCGACGTTGTGG
>JAPPKQ010000250.1 GCA_028819945.1 bacterium
GTCGCGGGCGGAGCAGTCGGCGCCTCGGTCGTCGTTGCCGGCGCCGGTTCGGTCGTGCCCTGCTCCGACCCTTCGGAGCCGCAGCCGGCAGCCAGCAGGATCGTGGAGGCCAGCGCGGTGGCGGCAAGGCTGCACCGAAGCGTCACGGTTAGCATTCTGGCAGCGGGGACTGCCCGACAACTACCCCCTTGTGGATAGGCACGTGAACTCGAGGCTTCCCCGGCCGAGCAACCACAGAGGGACAGCGCCACCCATGAGCGACATCAGCACCGACCACCTCCGGGGCATGGCACGAGAGCTCCTCGCCGACCTGTCCGGCGAGACGAGCCGGGCCACGTTCCGGGGGGAGCAGTTCGACCGGGGTCTGGCCTGCGTGCATTTCCCGGCCGGCCGCGGCGGGCTCGGGCTGAAGCCGGATGCTCAGGCCGTCGTCGACGAGGAGTTGGCGAACGGCGGCCGCCAGTACCACAACCTGGCCGTCAACCCGATCGGCATCGGGATGGGCATGCCCACGGTGCTGGCCCACGGCACCGACGAGATGAAGGACCGGCTGCTGCGACCCTGCTTCACCGGTGAGGAGATCTGGTGCCAGCTGTTCAGCGAGCCGGGCGCCGGCTCGGACGTGGCCGGCCTGGCGACCCGCGCCGTCCTCGACGGGGAGGAGTGGATCGTCAACGGCCAGAAGGTGTGGACGACGCTGGCCCACGTGGCGCGCTGGGGGATGCTGCTTGCCCGAACCGATCCTGACCAGCCCAAGCACAAGGGCATGACCTACTTCATGCTGGACATGGAGGCATCGGGAGTCGAGGTCCGGCCGCTCTACCAGATCACCGGCGAGGCCGAGTTCAACGAGGTGTTCATGACCGATGTGCGCATTCCCGACTCGATGCGCATCAGCGCGAGGGGTCAGGGATGGGGCGGCGCCATCACGACGCTCATGAACGAGCGGGTGGCGCTCGGGGGAGGCGTGCCGGCCAGAGGCTCCGGGAACATCGGGGTCCTCACGAAGGAGTGGCTCGACCACGCGCCGGAACCCGGCACCGCCGACCATCACGTGGCGCGGGACCGGGTCGCCCAACTGTGGATCCGCGCCGAACTGCTCCGCCTCACGAACCTGCGCGCCCGCGAGTCTGCATCGGCCGGCGTGCCCGGCCCCGAGGGATCGGTCGGGAAGCTCCTGTCGGCGGAGTTGAACAAGGACCTCCTCGAGTGCGCGATCGACGTGAAGGGCAGTCGCGGCATGGTGCATGTCCACGGCTATCCGATGGTGCGTCCCGAGCAGGCGGGCGTCTCGGGCTCCTTCGAAACCAGCCGGATGTTCCTGCGCGCCCGCGCCAACTCCATCGAAGGCGGCACGTCGGAGATCATGCGCAACATCCTCGGCGAGCGTGTGCTCGGTCTTCCGAAGGAACCTCAGGTGGACCGGGACGTTCCCTGGAGCGACATCCCCCGGAACTGACGAGGGCCGGACTGCAGTCCGGCCCTCGTGCTATTCGATTCGCGAGGCCCGCGGCGCGGGCGCTCGATCAGCGGGTTGCGGTGCGCACGCGCCGCCCGGCGCCGATCACCAGCAGACCGGCCGCCAGGATGCTCGCACCGACGACGGCGAGCAGGCCGCTCTCATGGCCGGTCACGGGCAACTCCTCATCGCCCATGTCGTCCATCGGCTCCTCGTCACCCATGTCGTCCATCGGCTCCTCGTCACCCATGTCGTCCATGGGCTCCTCGTCACCCATGTCGTCCATTTGTTCCTCGGCCGGATCGTCCATCGGCTCCTCCTCGACACCGATGGAGAGGGCCGCGACCGTCGCAAACGCCTCCGGGTCCGAGAGGGTGTCCACGCTGAGCCACCCGGCCATGACCACCAGAGCGCCGTTGTCGATGTCGCCCTGAGTGATCGTGGTCGTCCACTCGGTCGTGAAGCCGCCGTCGTCCCACTCCACGGCAATTGCCGAAGCCATCAGGTCCGGGCACATGGCGATCGCCTCGGGCGCGCTCGACAGGGTCAGCGGGGCCGTCGGATCGCCCGCGGCTCCGGGGCAGGCGACGATGAAGAACGGTGACGGTTCGGTCCAGTTGGCGCCGGTCACGGTGACCGTGACCGAACCCTCCTCGGCCGGCACCGCCGCCGGGTCCAGCGTGATGGAGGGAAGATGGCTGTCGGCGGCCGCGGGCGATACCCACAGCATCCCGATCAGCGCCACAACCCCGGCAAGTACGAGCAGTCTCTTGAGCTTCATCGCGCGCCTCTCCCGATGGGACACTCCAACGGGGGCAGAGCATAGCGCGCCGGGGGCCTCCGATCTGTGAGGTGCGCGGAGCAACCCCACGTTTCCCCAGCACGCGAACATGGCTCGCGAATCGGTCTCGGAACTCGTCACAGACGCAGCAGTTGCTTGCCCTCGTTGGCACCGCTGAACAGTCGGAGGAACGTGCGCGGGATGTTCTCGAATCCCTCCTGCACGTCGACCCGGTAAGCGATCTCACCAGCCTCGATCCAGCGCCGCAGATCGGCGAATGCCTCCGGGATCCGGTCCACGAAGTCCCACAGCAGAAGCCCCTGGATCGACGCACGCTGGACGATCAACTGGAACAGATTGCGCGGGCCGGGGCTCGCCTCTGCATCGTTGTAGCCCGAGATTAGGCCGCACAGGGCGATCCGCGCGCCGAGAGCCAGATTGTCCAGGGCCGCCTCAAGGGTCGTGCCCCCCACATTCTCGAAGTAGACGTCCACGCCGTCGGGACACGCCTGCCGCAGCCGGCGGCGGACGTCGCTGCTCTTGTAGTCGATCGCCTCGTCGAGGCGTGCCTCCTCAAGCAGCCAGCGACACTTCTCGGCACCGCCGGCGATGCCGACCACCCGGCACTCCTTGATGCGGGCGATCTGCGCGGCCACCGAGCCGGTCGCCCCCGCCGCACCCGACACGACGACGGTGTCCCCCGGTTCGGGCCGGCCCACGTCGAGCATCCCGACGTACGCCGTCAGGCCGGTGCTGCCCAGCGGGCCCAGCACCATCTCGGTGGGCACGTCGGGCGGCACCCGCCGGTAGCCGCGACCGGCGGTCTCGGCGGACCAGCGACCGGTCACGTATTCCGACCAGCTCATCATCCCGAACACCACGTCACCCGGGGCATAGGCCGGGTCGTTCGACGCAACCACTTCCGCCAGGCCCGGAGCTCGCATCGCTGCACCGAGTTCCACCGGAGCGACGTAACTCGGCCGCTCGTCCATCCAGCCGCGCATGGCGGGCTCGAAGGACAGCCAGCGGACGCGACCCAGCACCTCTCCCGGCCCGATCTCCGGGACCGGTCGCTCCACCAACTCGAAGTCCGCCTCCGAGACCATCCCCGCCGGTCGCCGGGCCAGCAGCCATTGCCGGTCGCGCCCCGCGGTGCTCTCACCTGTCGCCATCTCGCGCTCCGTTCGATGTCATGGGGACGCCGTAACATGATCGCCGGCATCGAGATGCCGGCGAGCGACGACGGATGTTAGGGGATAGGTATGGTCGGGCTCTGCGAGGGACGGGTGGCCGTGGTCACCGGGGCGGGACGGGGCATCGGCCGGGAGCACGCTCTCATGCTCGCCGCCGAGGGCGCCAAGGTGGTCGTCAACGACCTCGGTGGCGACGCCGCCGGCGGTGGAACCGACATCACTCCGGCTCAACAGGTGGTCGACGAGATCACCTCCGCCGGTGGCGAGGCGGTCGTCAACGGCGATGACGTCAGCGACTTCCATCAGGCCAAGGACATGGTCCATCAGGCCATCGAGGTATTCGGAGGCCTGGACATCCTCATCAACAATGCCGGGATCCTGCGGGACCGCATGGTCTTCTCTATGTCCGAGAGCGACTGGGACGCGGTGATGGCCGTCCACTTGAAGGGCACGTTCGCGCCGACCCACCACGCCGCCGCCTGGTGGCGCCAGCAGGCCAAGTCCGGCGCCGAGCTCGACGCCCGCGTCATCAACACGTCCTCGCCGTCGGGCATCTACGGCAACGTCGGCCAGACCAACTACGGGGCCGCCAAGGCGGGTATCGCGGCCTTCACCGTGATCTGCGCCATGGAGTTGGCCCGCTACGGGGTCACGGTGAACTGCCTGGCCCCCAGCGCGCTCACCCGCCTCACCATCCCGATCGTCGGGGAGGAGAACGCACCGAAGCTTGCCGAGTCGTGGTCGCCTCGCTGGATCGCCACCGTCGCCACCTGGCTCGCCTCTCCGGAGGCCTCGGGCGTGACGGGCCGCGTGTTCCACGTGAACGGCAACCAACTCGGCATCGCCGAAGGGTGGCGGCTCGGTCCGATCACCACCCAGCCCGACGACCCGGTCCAACTCGGCGACATCGTGCGCTCCTTGATGGCCGATGCCCGCTTGAACGCTGACATGGGCGGTCTGGAGACCGAGGGCCCGGGCCGGCCGTCGAAGACGATCTAGCCGGTCACCGTCGGCGGCACTCGGCGGCCCTACCGGATCGGTTCGGCGCATCGCAGGAGGTCGGGACGTGACGATCGCCGCCACCCGGCGCCTCCACCAGCACGTCCTCGCCACAGCCGACCGGTGGACCTCCGTCCGCGTCTACTGGCTGTGCCGGAACGTGGGGCTGCTGGCGGGATTGCTCTACTTCCGCATCCAGGTACGCGGCAGGGAGCACCTCCGCAGGGCGGGACCGGTCATCCTCGCGCCGGTGCATCGATCGAACCTCGACGTGCCCCTCATCTCCGGATGGTGCCCGCGGCGGCTGCGATCCCTCGCCAAGGAGGCCATGTTCCGGGGACCGGTGAGTCGCTGGTTCTCCTCCTCCATCGGCGCCTTCCCGGTGCAGCGCGACCAACTCGACCGGGTTGCCCTGGAATCGGCGCGGGAGCTGCTGCAGCGCGGCGAGATCCTTCTCGTCTTCCCCGAGGGCACGCGGGGTTCGGGACCCACCGTCGGCGACGTGCACAACGGGTGCTCGTATCTGGCGACGATGACGGGGGCACCGGTCATTCCCATCGGAGTCGCCGGCACGGAGGCGGCCATGCCGCCCGGCGCCAAGCTGCCGAGGCCGAGGCGGGTTGTCGTCACCGTCGGCGAACCCATCGAGCCGGCGCAGGTCGCGGTGGATGCCGACGCGGGACGCGAGCGGCGCCGCGCCCTGTCCGAGCACGTCCGCTCCGAGATGCAGCGGCTCCTCGACGAGGCCCACGAGACCCTGGCGGCACGCTCCCGAGGCCTGCCTCGCGGGGCCCGTGTCCCGGGAGCCCGCCAGGGCGGCGGCCGGTAGGCTGACCCCATGCAGGGGTCACCGAAGATCATCGAGTTCCTCAACGAGGCGCTGACGTCGGAGTTGACGGCCATCAACCAGTACTTCGCGCACGCCAAGATCTGCGAGAACTGGGGCTATCAACGCTTGGCGGCCAAGTACCGCGAAGAGGCCATCGAGGAGATGAACGACGCCGAGAAGATCATGGAGCGGATCCTGCTGCTCGAAGGAAAGCTCAACGTGCAGCGGCTGAACAGCATCCGGATCGGCGAGACGGTGACGGAGCAACTGGCCTCGGACCGCTCGCTGGAGGAGCACGCCATCGCCATGTACCGCCGGGGGGTGGCACTGGCGCTCGCCGAGAGCGATCCCGGAACCCGGGAGCTGCTGGAGCACCTCGTCGTGGGCGAGGAGGAGCACCTCGACTGGATCGAGTCCCAGCAGCAGATCATCAACGACATCGGCGTCGAGCGGTACCTCCAATCGCAGATCGGCGAGTGATCCACCTGCGCTGACAGGCGTCCCGCCATAGGCTCGCGACGTGGTCGAACGGGCCCCGTACCTCACGACGCGCCTCCAGGGGTTCGGCGCCACGATCTTCGCGGAGATGTCCGCTCTGGCGGTGCGCACGGGCGCCATCAACCTCGGCCAGGGCTTCCCCGACACCGACGGGCCGCCGGAGGTGCTGCAGGCCGCCGTCGAGGCCATCGGCGGAGGCCGCAACCAGTACCCGCCCGGGATCGGCATCCCCGAGTTGCGCCATGCGGTCTCGGCTCACCAGAAGCGCTTCTACGACCTCTCCTACGACCCCGACAGCGAGGTGCTGGTCACCGCCGGGGCCACCGAGGCCATCGCCTCGGCCCTGATCTCGCTGTGCGAGGTGGGCGATGAGGTGGTGTGTTTCGAGCCCTACTACGACAGCTACGCCGCCGGGATCGCCATGGCCGGAGCGGTCCGCCGGCCGGTGCTGCTGCGCGGCCCCGACTCCTCCTACGTGCCCGAGGAACTCGAGGCCGCCATCGGGCCGCGCACCCGGCTCATCCTGCTGAACTCACCGCACAACCCCACCGGCAAGGTCTACAGCAGGGCCGAACTGGAGCACGTCGCCGAGTTGGCCATCCGCCATGACCTGCTGGTGGTGACCGACGAGGTGTACGAGCACATCGTCTACGAAGGCGAACACATCCCCCTGGCCACCCTGCCGGGCATGCGCGACCGCACCGTCACGATCAGCTCGGGCGGCAAGACGTTCTCCACCACCGGCTGGAAGATCGGCTGGGTGTGCGCCACGCCGGAGCTGGTCACGGCGGTGCGGACCTCGAAGCAGTTCCTGACCTACGTGAGCGGCGGGCCCTTCCAGTACGCCATCGCCGAGGGTCTCAACCTCGGCTACGACTACTTCCTATCGCTGGCCGACGGCCTGCGGGAACGCCGCGACCGCCTCAGCGCCGGGCTGGCCGACGCCGGATTCGACGTGTGGAACTCGGCCGGCACCTACTTCGTGACGACTTGCCTGGCACCCATGGACGAGACCGACGGTGTGGCGTTCTGCTGGTCACTGCCGGAGCGCTGCGGGGTCGTGGCCGTGCCCAGCGTGGTGTTCTACGACAGCAAGGACGTGGGGCGACCGCTGGTCCGCTTCGCCTGCTGCAAGCGGCCCGAGGTGATCGCCGAAGCCGCCGAGCGGCTGGCCACGCTCCGGTCGAACGGATAGGGAGGATCGCCGGTGAAGGTCGCCGCACTGCAACACGACATCGTCTGGGAGGACCGCGAGGCCAACTTCGCCCACCTCGAGCCCATGATCGCCGGCGCCGCCGCCGCCGGGGCGCGCCTGGTCGTGCTCACCGAGATGTTCAGCTACGGGTTCTCCCTGGAGGCCGACCGGATCACCGAGGCGCCCGGGGGGGCCAGCACCCGGTTCCTGCGCCAGACCGCCTCCGAGCAGGACCTCTGGGTGTGCGGATCGATCCCGATCCTGGCACCCGGGGACACCCGCCCCTGCAACCGCCTGATCCTCGCCGGACCCCGTGGCGAGCTGCACAGCTACGCCAAGATCCACCCCTTCCGCTACGGCAACGAGCACCTCGTCTACGACCCCGGCGACAAGACGGTGACCGTGCAGGTGGAGGATCTCCGGGTCAGCCTGTTCGTCTGCTACGACCTGCGTTTCGCAACCGAGTTCTGGTCGCTGGCGCACGACACGGACCTCTACCTGGTTCCGGCCAACTGGCCCCGCCCGCGACGCGCCCACTGGCAGGCGCTGCTGGTGGCCCGGGCGGTGGAGAACCAGGCGTACGTGGTGGGGGTGAACCGGGTCGGGGCCGGCGGCGGGTTGGACTACGCCGGCGACAGCCGCATCGTGGACCCCATGGGCGAACTCCTCGCCTCCGGCGCCGAGGTGGAGGCCACCCTCATCGCCGAGGTGGACCCGGCGCGGGTCACCGAGACCCGCCGGCGATTCCCGTTCCTGCAGGACCGGCTCCCGTAGCCGCAGATCCCCTCGGGCGACGTCCTGACCCGGTGGGCGCGGCGTCGGGCCGCGCCAGCGAATCGCCCTCCTCGGAGCCCTTCTCAGGCCCCTGACCAGGCGGCGACGATGTCGTCGGTGGTGGAGATGGTGGACACGAACGCCAGCGAGTGATCGATGGCGCTCTCGACGTAGTCGGCCGGAATGCCGGTCACGGCGTCGCGAGCGATCACCACGTCGTACCCCCTGTTGATGGCGTCGAACGTGAGGCCGGTGATGGCCCAGTTCACCGAGACGCCGGCGGGCACGATGGTGCTCACGCCCTCGTTGCGCAGCACCGAATCCAGCTCGCTGACCGGGAAGGGCGACACCCCGTGGTGGCGGATGATCGTGAAGTCGGCCGGCTCCACGCCGATCTCGTCCAGCACCTGCACGGCCGCGCTGCCGGGATACAGCTTGACCGGTGACTCGTCGATCACCTTGAAGAGTTCCAGGTCCGTGTTGTCGCCCCAGCCGTCGGGACGCTGATGGAAGATGCTGTGAATGACACGCACACCGGCGGCGCGGGCTGCGTGCACAAGCCGTGCCACGGCGTCGATGCAGCCCGAGGAGCGGGCCGCCTCGGCCATCGCCGGCAGGCCGGACTCGGTCCCGATGATGCCGTTCTGGCATTCCTGCAGCACGACGGCGGTGCGGGAGGGTTCGAGGATGTCGGAGAGGGAACGTGCCATGCGGCGCACTCTAATGAGTCGCCCAGGGTCCTGCCGGGGCCTGCCGGGGTCGCGAACGGCTGCGAAACGGCCAGAATTGACCGATGGCCTCCTCGGCGGGCGATGCGATCCCCGAATCGGTGTACCGGCAACTCGGTGGAACCGACTACTTCAACGCGCTGGTGGCGCGGTTCTACGAGGGAGTCGCGGGCGACCCGGTGCTGCGCCCGCTGTACCCGGAGGACATGACCGACGCCGAGACCAACCTGCGGGACTTCCTCGTCCAGTACTGGGGAGGACCCGACGACTACAGCCGCCGCCGCGGGCACCCCATGCTGCGGGCGCGCCACCTGCCGTTCAGCATCGGGCGTCAGGAGCGCGACGCCTGGATGCACCACATGGCGGCGGCGGTTCGCTCCTCCGGAGCACCGGCCGAGCTGGCGGCGGAGCTGCTGGACTACTTCGAGCGAGCGGCCACGCACCTGCTGAACGCCGAGCCGCCGCGACCGGGCCATTTGCCGATCGTGCCGGCGCCCAGCGAACAGCGGGCCGACAACTGAGCCCGCCGCCGGGCCCGGCAGAGCCCGCGCGCTGCCGGATCGGGGACCGGGTGCGCGAGGAGGGACTTGAACCCTCACGTCCGTAACGGACACAGGAACCTGAATCCTGCGCGTCTGCCAAATTCCGCCACTCGCGCCGGGGTGGCAAGGCTACTCGGGGACACCTGCGGCCCCACGACCGCCGGAGCCTGCGCCGCCGTGGGCCCGGCGGCATCGCCCGAATGGGGCGGCGCGGTCGCCTCCTAGAATCGACCGATGCCCGCATGCACCGCCGCCGCCACGCAGGGGACTGACAGGAGGCGGGCCCGAGACGCCGCGGCATGAGCCGGCGGAACTTCCGTCTCGACGCCGATGCCCGCACCCACGTCGGGAAGCGCCGCCGGCGCAACGAGGACGCCTTCCTCCTGACTGAGGACCTCGTGGCGGTGGCCGACGGCCTTGGAGGACACCCCGGCGGGGATCTGGCTTCGGCCGTGGCGGTCGAGTCGCTGCACTCCTCCGGCGCTGCCGCTGATCCCGAGAGCCTCCGCGGCGCCTTCGTCGACGCACACCGGGCCGTCCAGCGGCGCGCCGCCGAGGACCCGGGGCTGGCGGAGATGTCCACGACGCTGTGCGCGCTGGCGCTCGATCCGGCCGGGCAGGTGGTCCTCGCCAACGTCGGCGACTCCCGGATCTACCGGTTCAGCGACGACCGGCTGGAACAGGTCACCTGGGACCACAATTGGGCGAACGAGTACGTGCGGATGGGCATGAGTTCGGCCGCGGCGCGGCGCATGCAGGGAGCCGAGTCTCTGTCCCGCGTGATCGGGGTGTTCCCCGAGCCGTGCGAAGTCGACACCTGGAGCTTCGAAGCCGGCGACGGCGACCGCTACCTGCTGGCAAGCGACGGGCTCACCCGGGAACTGCCCGACGCCGACATCGCCGCACTGCTGGCGGCAGGAGAACCCTCGGGGGAGACCGCCACCGAACTGGTCGAGGCGGCCAACGACCGCGGTGGGCACGACAACATCACGGTGATCGTGGCGGACGTCGCCGCGCTCGAGCGACGCCGGTTGCTGTGACCGGGAACGACGCCGAGACCGCGGCACCGCGCTCGTAGGCTTTCCGGAGTCATGGCAGCACAGAACCCACCCGTGCTCGGCGGACGCTACGAACTCCGGCGCCGCTTG
The DNA here is from genome assembly GCA_028819945.1 of bacterium. Lineage (GTDB taxonomy): Bacteria > Actinomycetota > Acidimicrobiia > Acidimicrobiales > CATQHL01 > VXNF01. Next base: position 10,147 of record JAPPKQ010000250.1, read on the forward strand.
GCCCAAGGGGGGATGGCCACCGTCTATCTCGCCAGGGATCGCCAGTTGGACCGGCAGGTGGCGATCAAGATGCTGCACCCCCAGTTCGCGTCCGACCCGACCTTCGCCGAGCGCCTGCGGCGGGAGTCCCGCGCCGCGGCCGGGCTGAGCCATCCCAACATCGTCGGTGTCTTCGACTGGGGACGTCAGGGCGAGCGCTACTTCATCGTCATGGAGTACGTGAGCGGTCACAGCCTCGCCGAGATCATCGCGGCGCGCGGCCCTCTCGACCCCAAGGCGTCCGCCGCGATCGCCTTCGAGGTGGCGGCGGCGCTGGCGTTCGCGCACCGTGCGGGCATCGTGCATCGCGACGTCAAACCCCAGAACGTGCTGCTGAGCACCGACGGACACGTGAAGGTGACCGACTTCGGCATCGCCACGATGGTGGGGGCGGGACCGTCGGCGGGGCTCACCGAGACGGGCTCGGTTGTGGGCACGGCCGCCTACCTGTCGCCCGAGCAGGCGCAGGGCGAGCCGACCGACGCGCGCAGCGACCTCTACTCGCTCGGCGTGGTTCTCTACGAGATGTTGTCGGGCTACCCGCCGTTCCGGGGCGACACGCCCGTCGCCGTCGCCTACCAGCACGTGCAAGACCCGCCGGTGCCGCTCGGAGAGATCGCCGAGGGTGTGACGCAGGCGCTGGAGGGCATAACGATGCGCCTGCTGGCCAAGGATCCCGACGATCGCTACGAGCGGGCCGAGGATCTGCGCCGCCACCTGCAGATTGTCCGCGAGCGGCTGGAAGAACTACCCCCGGAGCCCCCCGCCGCACCTGCCGCGCCGCCGCCACCGCAGCGTCCCCCGGCAGTTCCCAGTCCTCCGGCACTCCCCAGTCCCCCGCCGGCGCCGCGCCGGCCGGTGGTCTCGAGTTCACCGCGCCGCCAGGACCCGCGCCCGCCCGCCGCGCCGCGCCAGCGACCTCCCCGCCCCCAGGTCCGCCGGGCACCGCCACGGGGGATGACCCAGTGGTGGACCGGCCGGATACCCGCAGCCCGCCGGCCGCCCGGTTACGGGGAGCGCCCCGGCAGCTACCGGGGCGGCAACCGCGACATCTACGGCCGCCTCGAGCGGCAGCGGCGTTCGGGCCTGTTCTTCGTCGGTTTCGCCGTCCTGCTGGTGGTTCTGCTGATCATGATCGTCGTGCTCGTGAACGTGCTGAGCCCCGACGACAACGAGACCAGCACCCCCGGGCCGGCCACGATCGACGTGCCCTCGGTGTACCAACTCGACGAAGCGGTGGCGGTGCGCACCCTGGAGTCCGCAGGCTTCCCCGTGATCACCGTGCGGGCGGCGAACGCCGACATTCCCGTCGGCCGGGTCTTCGACCAGCAGCCCCGCGCCGGGACGAAGCTGGCGCCCGGCTCGGCGATCACTCTCACGATCAGCGCAGGCGCCTCGGCGGTCCCGGTGCCCAACGTCCTGGGTTGGCAGGCGATCGACGCCGAGCGGGCGCTGAGGGGTGCGGGGTTCGCCGTCAACCTGGTCCAGGTGGGGAGCGAGAGACCCGCCGGGGAGGTCCTGCAGCAGGAGCCGGCACCGCTGGTTGCCCACGAGGCCGGGGCCGCGGTGACGCTGAACATCTCCGCCGGACCTTCGGCCATCCTGGTGCCGAACGTGGCGGGCATGGACGACGTCGACGCGGCGGTGGCGATCACGAACGCCAGGCTGGTGGTCGTGCGCCAGGACGAGCCGTCCGAGACGGTCGCCGAGGGCGCTGTCATCCGCACCGAGCCCGCGGCGGGCAGTCGGCTGGCCGAGGGCAGCGAGGTACTCGTCTTCGTCTCCTCGGGGCCGGAGATCGTGCAGATGCCGGACCTGACGGGCCTCAACCCCACCACGGCGCTCATCCAACTCGACACCTTGGGGATGACCGCCGACGTGGTGGCCGTGGCCCCGCTGCCCGGCGAGACACCGGGACTGATCGTCTCCCAGGACCCCGTGGCCGGCACGACGATCACGCCGGGGTCGATCCTCACGCTCTACGTCACCGGGGAATTCGAGACCGAAGAACCCCAGCCGCCCACCGGCGATGAACTCACGCCGCTCGAAGGCGAGACGCCGCCCACCGAGGGCGGGATCGACCCGTCCGGACTGCCCGAACGCCCGGCGCCCACGGAGGGCTAACCGGCCGGCGGAGGCTCCGGCGGCGGAAGGCCCAGGAAGTTCGCCAGGATGGCGTGGCCGTCGGTGGTCATCTGCGATTCCGGGTGGAACTGCAGCCCTTCGACGGCCATGGTGCGGTGGCGCAGCCCCATGATGACACCGTCGGCGGTGGTGGCGGTCACCTCCAGGCTGTCGGGCACCGAGGAGGGGTCCACCACCAGCGAATGGTAGCGGGTGGCCCGCAGCGGGTTTGACACCCCGGCGAGGACGCCGGCGCCGTCGTGGTGGATCTGCGACACCTTGCCGTGCATCACCGAGGGGGCGCGAACGATCGTGCCGCCGAACACCTCGGCGATGCACTGGTGTCCGAGGCACACCCCCAGGATCGGGCAGCGGCCCGCCAACTCCCTGATGGCGTCGCAGCAGATGCCCGTATCGGCAGGCCGTCCGGGGCCGGGACTGACCAGCAGGGCCTCGGGCGCCAGCGTCACGGCGTCGTGCAGCGTGAGCTCTTCGTTGCGCGCCACGATCGTCTCTGCACCGAGTTCGCGCAGGTACTGCACCAGGATGTAGACGAACGAGTCGTAGTTGTCCAGGACCAGCACCCGGCGTCGCACGGGTGTTGAGGGTACCGGCCGCCTATCCTGCGGGCATGGCGAATCCTCCCAAGCGCAAGGTTCAAGGGGGCAGGGTGACCCCCAAGGGAACGCGTCCGGCGGGGGAGCAGTTCCTGCCCCCCGAGGCCAAGGTGAGCCCCGCGTGGGTTCCGATCCTGCTGTTCTCGCTGCTGGCCGCAGGAACGATCCTCATCATCGTGAACTACCTGGGGCTGATCCCGGGCGGCACGAGCAACTGGTGGCTGCTGGCGGGTCTGGGGCTCATCCTCGGCGGCGTGATCACAGCCACCCAACTGCACTGACGGTCCCGGCGCCCCAATCGATCCCAGCGGGTGGAGCCCGAGCGGCGCGGCACGCAGCCGGAGCAGGACTCGACAAACTACATACTCGTACTTCCCCCCAAGCTTTTCCACACTTGTGGGAAACCCGACGATTGACTGCCTCAGTCCTCGATCGGCGCCATGACCGACATCTCCTCGCCGCAGTGGCGAGGCGGCTCGGGATCCTCCATGGGCGCGATCGTCATGCGGACCTCGGTGCCGCACAGGCTGCAGCGATAGGTGAGGCGCACCTTGCGCAGCTCGCCCGGGGGCGGCGGCTCGGGCTGCGGCTGGGCGAGCAGGCGGAGAATCATGATCCCCAACCAGAGGATCGCCAGACCTCCGAGGGCGGCGGCGAGCGCCTTGAAGGCCGTACCCAGAGCACTGGCCAGCACGACGTCGGCGGCCATGACGTCGACTGCGGCGGCCATCCCGGCGGCGGTCATGCCTCCAACAGTACGGCCACCCCGTGCCCGTCGGCGGCGTCGCAGGCAGCCAGGCCCACTCCACCGCCGTCCAGCGCCGCCAGAGCCCGAACCAGACGCGCCACGAGCCCGAGTCCTGTGGCTCCCTGCGGGTGACCCAGGGCCAGAGAGCCACCGTCGGGATTCAGCACCTCGGCCCAGCCGGCGCAACTGATCTCCCAGTGCACGACGCCGGTGGCGAACGGCTCGGCGAGCTCGACGCGACGGATGCCCCCGGCGCTGACATCGGCGAGTGCCGTGGCGCGGCGCGCCGCCTCGGGCGACGATCCGCATCCCGCGCCGGGATCGCCGCCGACGGCCGCCGCGGCGGCGACCCTGGCAACCGGTTCCAGGCCGAGCCGGCGAGTCGCCGACGACGATGCCACCAGGGCGGCGGCGGCGCCATCGGCCATGGGTGCAACGGTCGCCGCCGTCAGGAGCCCGTCGCGGCTGTAGAGCCCCTCGGCCAGTTGCCCGTCCGCCATCTCGCCGGCACAGAGCAACTCGTCACCGCCGGCACCCGGCGGCGCCCCGCCGGAGAGAGGCAGCAGTTCCGCTGCCAGACGACCGGCCGCCTGCGCCTCCTCGGCGCGCCGGCGGCTCCGCCTCCCAACCTCCTCGAGCCGATCCCTTCCCACCCCGTGACGCTGCGCCCACCGCTCGGCCGCCGGGCCGGGAGGCAGGTGCGCCTCGCCCGGTGTCGGCGTCAGCGGCAGGCCGAAGCCACGCTGGCTCATGTCGGCACCGGCGGGGACCGCGCTCATCAGTTCCACCCCGCCCACCAGCACCACCCCGCAGCGGCCCGACCGCACCGCGTCGACCGCCCGGAGGAGGGCGACGAGGGACGACGTGTCCTGGGTGCTGACCACCGAGGCAGGTACCCCGGTCAGGCCTCCGGCCGCCCGCGCCGCCGCTGTGGCCACGTTGGCCGCCTGCGCTCCCACCGGTGTGGCGCATCCCACCAGCACCTCGTCCACCGCGCCCGAGTCGGTGCCGCTCTCACGCAGCACCGCGGCGAGGACCTCGCCGAGCAGTTCGGCGGGATGGCGCTGGGCGAAGCGGCCGTGGCGGGCGCCGAACGGGCTGCGCCCTGCCCGCAGGATCAGCGCCTCGGGCACGTCACGGGGACCTGCGATCCCGGGCGCGGAGCCACCCGGCCCGCGGAGACGGCAGCACTAGGATCGGCGACCGCACGGAATGCGGATCAGACGCTCGGAGTCCGCCGTGCACGCAGCGTCCGGCGTGACTCGACGGGAGGACCGTGGAAGTAGGCGATTGGGCACTGCTGCTCTTGCGGGTCACCGTCGGTGTGACGCTAGCCGCACACGGGTACAACAAGTTCTTCGGCGGTGGGCGCATCGCCGGCACGGCGCGCTGGTTCGAGAGCATCGGCATGCGGCCCGGCCGCCGCCACGCGATCCTGGCCGCCAGTGGTGAGATCGCCGCCGGGCTGGCGCTGGCTGCGGGATTCCTCACCGTCCCGGCAGCAGCGGGGTTCGTGGGGCTGATGACCGTGGCGTTCTGGGTGGCCCACCGGGACAAGGGATTCTTCGTCATGAACGACGGCTGGGAGTACACCGCCGTCCTTGCCACCGTCGCGGTGGCGATCGCCATGGTGGGGCCGGGAGAACTCTCGCTGGACAGCGTCATCGGCGTCGCCGACGTGCTCGACGGCTGGGTGGGCCTCGTCATCAGCCTCGGGGGTGGTGTCCTGGCGTCGGTGCTGCTGCTGGCGGCGTTCTACCGCCCGCCCGCCCGTGACGCCTGAACCGGCGCGACCGTCCCCGGGTCCCAGCTGACCCGCCGACAGCTGCATCAGGGGCACGATGGCACTGCTTCTCGGCATCCTGTTCGCCGTCAGCATCGGCTCGGGGGATTTCCTCAGCGGGATCGCGGCGCGCCGGGTGCGCACGTCGGTGGTCGTGACC
>JAPPKQ010000089.1 GCA_028819945.1 bacterium
ACCGCGGATGACCTCGGCCCCGTCGGGCAGCAGCCCCAGCACCGCTGCCGCCGTGAGGCTCTTGCCCGACCCGGACTCGCCGACCAGGGCCATCCGCTCGCCCGCGGCGACCTGCAGATGGATCCCCTGCAGCGGGATGGACCGCCGGTCGGTGGAAGAACCGAAGCCGACGGTCAGGTCGACGACGTCCAGGACGGGGACGTCGGCCGGGGCGGCCGCCTTCGATTCGATCTCCGGCGGCGGAACCTCGGACCTGTCTCCGAGGCTCATGTCCCGTGCCTCACGCGATCGGACAACTGGTTGAGGGTCAGGATCGTCGTCAGGATCGCCACACCGGGGAACACCGAGACCCACCAGCGGCCGTAGACCAGCTGCTCGTAGCCCTCCCGCACCATGGCACCCCACTCGGGTGTGGGAACCGGCACACCCAGGCCCACGAAGCTCAGCGCCGCCAGGATCTGGATGGCCCAGGCCACGTTCACCGAGAACTGCGCCAGGACCACCTGGCGGACGTTGGGAAGGATGTGGCGGAACAGGATCGTCAGCTCGCGCTGCCCGGCGCAGCGGGCCGCCAGCACGAAGTCCGCATTGACGATGGGGGCCACGGCACTGCGCGTGAGGCGCAGGTAGACCGGCACGTTCACGATGGCGATGATGAAGATCAGGATGGGGATGCTCGGTCCGACCGCCGCCACGATTCCGAGAGCCAGCAGGAGCGTGGGGAACGACTGGAACGCTTCGGAGATGCGCAGCAGCACCGAGTCGAACAGTCCGCCCCGGAAGACGGCAAGGGCGCCGAGCGGCATGCCGACGATGACCGCCAGGGCCGCCGCGCTGAAGCCGACGCCCAGGTCGAGGCGCGCCCCGTGAATCACCCTGGCGAAGATGTCCCGACCGAACTGGTCGGTGCCGAACCAGAGGTCGCCGCTGGGACCGGTCAGCGACTCGCCGACGCTGAGCATGAGGGGATCGCGCGTGAACAGCGGCCCGATGAGCGCCATCAGGATCAGAGCGAGCATCACCGCCACGGCGGGCCGGATCACCCGCCGTTGCGAGTCCCACACCGCCGGGGCCACGAGTATCGCCAGCACGGACACGACCACCCGGAGCGCCCGCCAGTCGGGGTCCCAGACCAGGGCGACCACGAGGATCACCGCTGTGGCAGCGGCGACGACCAACCGGGACGGCCGAGCCGAGTCGATGAGGCGGCGCCGTCCCACCGGAGCACTGCTCCCCGAGGCGCGCGGCGAGACGACGCTCACGTCCGTGTCCTCGGATCGATGATGAAGTGCAGGATGTCCATGATCAGGTACACGATGATGTAGCTGCAGGCGCTCAGCAGGACCGCGGCCAGCACGGGGGCGTAGTCCGAGGCGTTGATGGAGTCGATGGCGTACTTGCCGATGCCGGGCCAGGCGAACACGAACTCCACCAGGACGGTCCCGCCCAGCAGGTAGCCGTACATCATGGCCGCCATGGTGGACACCGGCAGCAGCACGTTCGGCAGGGCGTGGCGCAGGACGATGGAGCGCTCGGGCACGCCCAGCGCCCGCGCCGAGCGGATGTGATGCGACGCCATGGTCTCGCGCATGAAGCCGCGGGTGACCCGCAGCAGGGGCGCGCCGGTGGTGATTGCCAGCGTGATCGCCGGCAGGGCGAGTTGCGCCAGAGCCGAGCGCAGCGCCCCCCAGTCACCGGCGATCAGCGAGTCGAGGGTGTAGAGCCCCGTGACATCGGGCGGGACCGTCCCGAGGGATCGTCCGATGGGGGCCGGGGCGATGCCCAGGTGGAAGAAGAAGACCAGGATCAGGATGATCCCCAACCAGAACTCGGGGATGGACACGCCCAGGCCCGAGGCGACGTTCGCCAACCGGTCCGAGAGGGAACGTCTTCGCAGCGCCGAGATGATGCCGAAGGGCACCGACCAGGCCACCGACAGGATCGCGGCCGCCGACGCCAACTCGATCGTCGCCGGCCAGCGGACCGCGAAGTCGGTGGTCACCGGGTTCTTGGTGCGCCAGCTGTCGCCCAGGTCGCCCGAGAACAGCTGGCGCATGTAGTGGCCGTACTGCTCCATGATCGGGCGGTCGATGCCCAGACGCTCGATCACCGCCTCGAGCGTGGACTCGTCGGCCTGCACGCCGACGATCAGGTAGGCCGGATTCCCGGGCAGGACCCGGGTGATCACGAACGTGATCAGCGACACGCCGAACAGCGCCACCACCAGGAACACCAGGCGGCGGGCGATGTAGATGGCGAGCGGCACCTCAGCGCTCCCGGAGCGATCCTTCGGCCGGGGCGATCGGGCGGTGGGTCATGTGCTCAGAACTTCCGCCCTGCGCCGGCCAGCATCTCGGCGTAGCGGACCGGGGTGATCAGGGGATCCAGGACCGGCACCGGCACCCGGTCCCGAACCGGCCCCAGGAGACCGGACCAAATCGTGCAGGCGAAAAACAGCACCGAGGCGTCGTGGTCCCGCCAGGCCGCCTCGGCGGCGTCGCCCGCCGGGCCCGTCACAGCCTCCGCCATGCCGCGACGCACCGTCGCCCGCAGCTTCCGGGGATCCTCGGCAAGCAACTGGTCGACGAGATCGGCGGGCGGGTGCGGGCAGGGCGCTGAGAACACGCCCGCGAAGATCGACTCGCCGCTGTAGGAGTGCACCAACCGGCGGACCCAGTTGGCGTCCTGCGGCAGGTTCTCGCCCTCGCCGCTCTCGATGCGCGGCGCCACGACGGCGAGCCGGCCGAAGGCGCGGCCCGTGGCGATGGCGGCCTCCATGGGCGCGGTCACCGGGATCGACACAAGTTCCTTGGCGTCGACCAGCCCCGGGTCCGAGGCACATCCGATCACCACGGCGTCGAAGCCGTCCCGCTCCCCCTGCTGCACAGCCGACAGCAGTTGGTTCATGAGCAGCGAGGCCGCCGGCAGGAACGCCGTCTCGGGCACGCCGGTGCCGGCGAGAGAGCGCACCGTCAATTCGGTGTCCGAACTGAGTGCCGGGCGCACGACCTCGTCGACGAGTTCGTCGTAGACGTTCACCCCCAGCGGGTTGATCAGCAGGATGCGCATCGTTGTCCCTCCTCGATTGCCGTTTCGCTCGTCGGGTTGCTCGTCACCGGGTCGTGGGCCTGCCAGCGGGATCAGGATCGTCGCAGCACGAGATGCCCGTGCGCCGCCACCGACGCCGTCCACGAGGGCGGCACGAGGGTGGTGCAGGCGTCCTCCAGGACGATCGCCGGACCGGCCACGGTGGCGCCGGCCAGAAGCGCCTCGCGCCGGTGTACCGGCGTGGGCAGCCAGGTGTCGCCGAACCAGGTCCGCTCGACGGCGACGGGCTCACCCGCCTCGCCGGCCGGCAGTTCGACGGCGTCAGGGCGGCGCAGCGAGCCGCGCGCCGTCATCCGCAGGTTCACGAACTCGACGTCCTCAGCAGGGTTGCTGTGGCCGTAGCGCACCTCGTGCGCCTCGGCGAACCGTTGCGGCAACTCGGCGAGCATCTGGGCGCTGGGCTCCCCGGCGGGCAACGGCAGCGTCACGGTGTACTCCTGGCCCACGTAGCGCAGGTCGGCGGACGGCTCCAGCCCGATGGCCCGCTCGTCCACTCCGTCCTCCTTGACGAGCAGGCGGGCACGCTCGGCGAGTTCGGCGAGCGTGGCCTCCAGTGTCGCGCCGTCGGTCTCGGCAACGCCCACGTAGAAGCTCTGCACCACATCGTGGCGGATGTCGGCGTGCAACATGCCGTAGGCCGACAGGACTCCCGGATCGGCAGGCACCAGGACGGTGTCGATCTCCAGTTCGTCCGCGAGAGCGGCGGCGTGGAGCGGGCCGGCCCCGCCGAAGGCCACCAGCGCGAACGAGCGGGGATCGATGCCCCGCAGCACGGTGATCTCCCGGATGGCGTTCGCCATGGTGGAGTCGGCCACGGCCACGATCCCGGTGGCGAGTACGTCGGCATCCAGCCCCAACACCTCCCCCACCGTGCCCAACGCCGCCCCCGCAGCCGCCGCGTCCAGCGCCATGCCACCGGCCAGCCGGGCGACCGAGGGCAGCCGGCCAAGGTGCAGGTTGGCGTCGGTGACCGTCGGCTCGGTCCCACCGGCCCCGTAGCAGGCCGGGCCCGGTTCGGCTCCCGCCGATCGGGGGCCGACCCGCAGGCCGCCCGCGGAGACGTGGCCGACGCTGCCGCCGCCGGCGCCGATGGTGTGAATGGCGACGGTGGGCGACAGCACCGGGTGTCGCTCCAGCTCGGACTCCAACTCCACGTCGGCCTCGCCGTCCACCACCAGGCTCACATCGAAGGAGGTGCCCCCCATGTCGATGCAGATCAGGCGGCTCACGTCCATCTCGCCACGCAGGTCCTCGGCGACGGCGACGCAGGCGATCGTGCCGCCGACGGGCCCCGAGAACAGCGTCTGGATGGCCTTCCGGCGGGCCATGGCGGCCATCATCACGCCGCCGTTGGACTGCATCACCCGCAGCGGTCCCCGCAGTCCCCGGGCTGTGACCTCCTCCTCCAACTCGGCCAGGTAGCTCTGCACGATGGGAGCCACGTAGGCGGCGATGGCGGTGGTGCTGGTGCGCTCGTATTCGCGCCACTCGGGGGCGATCTCGTGGCTGCAGACCACCGCCAGCGACGGGGCCTCATCGGCCAGGAGTTCGGCGACGCGCTGCTCGTGGTCGGGATTGGCGTAGGAATGCAGGAAGCAGACGGCGACGGCCTCGAACTCGCCGGCCAGCCGCCGCCCGAGGGCCCGCACCGCCCCGTCGTCGGGCGGCGCCAGCACCGACCCGTCGGCGGCCACCCGCTCGTCGATCTCGAAGATCCAGCGCCGCGGCACCAGCGGTGTCGGCTGGCGGTAACGCACGTTGTACATGTCGGGGCGATTGGCGCGGCCGAGTTCGTAGACGTCGCGGAAGCCGCGGGTCGTGAGCAGGGCCACCTTGGCGCCCCGCCGCTCCAGGAAGGCGTTGAGGCCGGCCGTCGTGCCGTGGGTGATGGAATCCAGTCGCTCCCAGTCCACGTTCAACCGCTCGAGCGCCTCCAGCACGCCGTCGTGAAGCCGCCTCGGAGTGGTCAGCACCTTGGCGGTGCTGATGCGGCCGTCGTCGTCAACCGCCACCGCATCGGTGAACGTCCCGCCGATGTCTACGCCTACCCGCATCCGACTCTCCCTCCGCTCGGCGCGATCCTAGACGCGGCGGCTCCGGCGGGCATCTGAGAGCCCATCAGCCCGCGGGGCCGGCGTCGGCCTGAGGGACCGCGCGAGACCGGGCCCTCAGAATCTGCTTCAAGGCTACGGCCGCTCGTAGGCGCGCTCGTCGCGGGGCATGGGATCGCTCGGGTAGGCGCCGGCGCCGTGCTCGGCGAGGTCGAGGCCCCGGGCCTCCTCGGCGGCGGAGACGCGCAACACGCCGAAGCGACGCAGCGCGGCGAACAGGATCCCCGTCGTGACAGTGGTCCAGGCCAGCACGATGAGCACGAACACCAACTGAACGAGCAGCTGCCAGCCGCCTCCGCCGTAGAACAGCCCGGCGTTGTCCCTTCCCAGGAAGGCGTCGTCGTAGCGGGCGAACAGGCCCACCGCGAGAGTGCCCCACACCCCGCAGACGCCGTGCACGGACACGGCGCCGACCGGGTCGTCGACCCCCTTGCGCTCGATGAAGAACACCGAGTAGACGACCAGTACCCCGGCCACCGCACCGGTGACCAGCGAACCCAGCACGTTCATGGTGGCGCAGCCGGCGGTGATGCCCACCAGACCCGCCAGCGTGCCGTTGCCGGCCATGGCGACGTCGGGCTTGCCGGTCTTCAGCCATACGACGGCGCCGGCGGTCAGCGTGCTGGCGGCCGCGGCGACGGCCGTGTTGAGCGCCACGACCATCACGACGCCGTCGGCGGCGAGTTCGGAGCCGGCGTTGAATCCGAACCAGCCCAGCCACAGGATGAACACGCCCAGAATCGTCATGGGCATGGAGTGACCCGGGATCGGTCGCGGCGTGCGGCCCGGCCCGTACTTGCCCAGGCGCGGGCCCAGGAACATGGCCCCCATGAGCGCCGCCCAACCGCCGGTGGAGTGCACCACCGTCGAGCCGGCGAAGTCGCTGTAGACGGCTCCGCCGATGGAGATGCCGGCGATGAGGCCACCGCCCCAGGTCCAGTGCACGACCAGCGGGTAGATGAACGCCGACATCACGAGGCTGAAGAGCAGGTACGCCTTGAAGCGCGCCCGCTCGGCCATCGCGCCCGAGGCGATGGTGACCGCCGTGGCGGCGAAGACCACCTGGAAGAAGAAGAAGGTTGCCGTCGAGAGGTTCCCGACCCCGCTGGAGCCGAATTCGAAGAGGGCGCTGCCCGAGAGGAAGAAGCCCTCGGTGCCCCACCAGGCGTTGCCGGACCCGAAGGCCAGGGCATAGCCCACCGCCAGGAAGGCGAGAACACCCACGCTCATGTCGGCCAGGTTCTTGGCCATGATGTTCGTGACGTTCTTGGACCGGGTCAGGCCTGATTCCAGCAGCGCGAATCCCGCCTGCATGAAGAAGACGAGCGCGCCCGCCACCAGGACCCAGACATTGTCCAGGACGGCCTGCACGGCGGCCGACGGATCACTCGTCTGGGCCGCGGCAGGCGTGGTGAGGACCGCGACTGCTGCGCCGGTGACGCCGAGCGCCACCAATGTTCGACGTTTCACGGGAGTGCCTCTCTGATCGAATCGTGCCGGTTGGGGCCCGGCGAGGGACGAGGGGGCGACTCCCTTGGCGCACCGGCACCGTACCTCCGTGCTCGGCGCTTGCCACCTTCCTGAGCGCGACTCCGCGCCGCTGATTCCCCGCCGGCGGCGTGACGTCCAAAATCAACGCGAAGGCGCCACGATGCCCGTAACCTCCCCGGCGGGATGAGCAATCCACCGCGTTGCGGCCGGGCACTTTCGTGCCTGCGTCGATCCCCATAGCCTCGGCGGCGAGATGAGCACCGAATCATCCCGCTCCGGCCGGCTCGCGCCCAACCGCCTCGTGATCCTGGCGGGGCTCGGGCTGGCTCTGTTCACCGCGGCGTCGGGCATCGCCGCGGCCATCACGGGCTTTCACAGCACCGCAAGCGTGACCCGGGAGGTGTTCGGCAACATTCCCGGGCCGCTGCGGGCGGCCTTCTACACCGTCATCCCGATCGCTCTGCTGTACGCCTCGGTTCTGTTCGCCCACAGGGTGCGCAACTGGCAGCGGGGGGCGGCCGAGGAGCGCCGCACGACTTGGCGCAACGTGCACCGCAGGATGGCCGATCTGCGGGCAGGGGTGTACATGCGCACCCTGCTGCGCGAACCGGTGGCCGGGCTGATGCACTCCCTCATCTACTTCAGCTTCCTGGTGCTTCTGGCGGTGACCATCACGCTGGAGATCGAGCACCAACTGCCCGACGGCGCCAAGTTCCTCACCGGCCGCGTCTACCAGGGCTACTCCCTCACCGGCGACCTGGCCGGGGCGGTGTTCCTGGTGGGCACAGCCTGGGCGATCCTGCGGCGCTGGGGACCCTGGCGGCTGCGTCCCTACCGGATCCGCAACAAGACCCGGCCCGAGCACGCCGTGATCCTGACGACGATGCTGCTCATCGGCGTGACCGGATTCGGCGCCGAGGCCTTCCGCATCGCCGAGTCCGGGACACCGTCCTTCGAGCGCTGGTCGGTGATCGGCTACCCGCTCGCCACCCTCGCCGACGGCCTGACCAACGTGGCCGGCTGGCACCAGGTGTGGTGGATCCTGCACGTGGTGTCGTTCGTGGTCTTCGTGCTGCTGATACCGGTCACGATGCTGCGCCACATGTTCACCTCGCCGGTGAACATGTACCTGCGCGACAGGGAACGCCCCAAGGGGGCCATGCGGGAGTTGCCGAACCTCATGGAGACCGACCTGGACTCCTTCGGGGCGGCGGCCGTGGAGGATTTCACCTGGAAGCAGCTCCTGGACCTCGACGCCTGCACGATGTGCGGGCGTTGCACCTCGGTGTGCCCGGCGCACGCCACCGGCAAGCCGCTGGACCCCCGCGAGATCGTCTTGAAGGTGGGCCAGGTGATGGCCGCCAGCGGAACCCCCGCCACCTCCCCGCCCATCGGCCAGGACGCCGAGATCACCGTGACGAGCGCCAACGTGTTCGAACGGGTCAGCTCCGAGGAGGTCTGGGCCTGCACCTCGTGCCGCGCCTGTGACGAGATCTGCCCCGTGAACATCGAGATCCTCGACAAGATCCTGGACATGCGGCGCTACCTGTCGCTCATGGAGAGCGACTTCCCCACCGAGTTGGGCACCGCCTACCGCTCGATGGAGAACTCCGGGAACCCGTGGGGCATGGCCCAGTCCGCCCGCGCCGACTGGGCGAGCGACTTCGAGGGCATCGTCGTACTCGACGGCAGCGACCCCATCGAGGCCGAGTACCTGTACTGGGTGGGCTGCGCCGGCAGCTACGACGACAAGAACCGCAAGGTCACCCGCGCCATGACCGAGCTCATGCAGCGAGCCGGCGTGGACTTCGCCGTGCTCGGCCCCGCGGAGATGTGCACCGGCGACCCGGCGCGACGCTCCGGCAACGAGTACGTGTTCCAGATGCTCGCCATGCAGAACGTCGAGACGCTCAACGGCATGGGGGTGCGCAAGATCATCACCCAGTGCCCGCACTGCTTCAACACCCTCGGCAACGAGTACCCGCAGCTCGGCGGCCACTACGAGGTGATCCACCACAGCCAGCTGCTGGAGCAACTGGTGGACAGCGGCCGCCTCGACCTGTCCGAGGCCCGCCTGCCCGAGCGCCTCGTCTACCACGACTCCTGCTACCTGGGCCGACACAACGACGTCTACCTGTCGCCGCGCCGTGTGGTGGGATCCATCGGCGGCCTCGAGGTGGTCGAGGCCCCCCGCAACGGCACCAAGGGCATGTGCTGTGGCGCCGGCGGCGCACGAATGTGGATGGAGGAGCACGTCGGTGAGCAGGTGAACGTGGTCCGCAGCCGGGAACTGCTCGCCACCGGCGCCGACCGCATCGCCACCGCCTGCCCGTTCTGCTACGTGATGATCGACGACGGTGTGCGCGGTGAGGGCGTGGAGCCCGAAGAGGTGAACGTCGGCGACATCGCGCTGGTCGTCCTGGAGGCCATCCACCGGGGTGAGGAGGCGGCGGCCGAGCGGCGCGACGCCGAGACGATCCCGCCCGTGGTCGTGGGCGAACCCTCACCGACCGGTGTGCCGGTCGCCGCTTCGGTCTCCGGGTTGGAGCTTGCTCCGATGGCGCGGCTGCGTCCCTCGCCCACTCGGGACGCCCCGGCTGCGGCACCCGCAGGGGTCCCGGCTCCGGCGCCGGTACCACCGGCGCCCGCAGCGGCGAGTGAGACAGCCGCCCCCCGGCGCGACGATCTTCGGCTCATCAAGGGCACCGATCCGATGCTGCTGGCCGAGTTGGCCAAGCAGGGAATCACCGGATACGACCAGATCGCTCGTCTCGACGACGCGGGTGTGCAGGCCCTGGAGGAGGCCATCGGCGCGCCGGGCCGCATCCAGAAGTGGAACTGGGTGGCGCAGGCACAGGATCTGCTGGATCGCTCCGGCGCCGAGGACTGACCGCGGTCAGAAGTTCTCCCAGTAGCGGCTGGGGATCGGACCCACCTGGCCCTGGTACTTGGAGCCGACAGCCCGCGAGCCGTAAGGATTGTCCGCGGGGGTGCTCATGGCGATGAAGCTGATCTGGCCGATCTTCATGCCCGGATAGAGGGTGATCGGCAGGTTCGCCACATTCGAGAGTTCCAGCGTGAGTTGACCCTGCCAGCCGGCGTCCACGAACCCGGCGGTCGAGTGGATCAACAGCCCGAGGCGGCCCAGGCTCGACTTGCCCTCGAGGCGCCCCACGAGATCGTCGGGCAAGCTCACCCGCTCGAGCGTGCAGCCGAGCACGAACTCACCGGGGTGCAGGATGAACACGCCGTCGGGGTCGATCTCCAGGGGTTCGGTCAGCGTGCCGAGATCCTTCTTGACGTCGATGCAGCCCATCGTGTGGTTCCGGAACACCCGGAAGTAGCGGTCGAGGCGCAGATCCACCGAGGAGGGTTGGACGGCGTCGTCGGCCAGCGGATCGATGGCGACGCGCCCAAGGGCGACCTGTTCACGGATGGACCGATCGGACAGAATCATTCCGGAGCGACGTTACCCTCGAATCGTTCCGGATCGAAAGGAGCGGCTGTCATGCCGAGCGCGTTCCTCCACTCGTTCTCGCCGCCGACGCTGGAGCGGTACATCAACCTCGTGCGCGGGGAGGGCTGCACCGTCTGGGATGACGCCGGCAACAGCTACCTGGACGCCATGGCCAGCCTCTGGTACTGCCAGGCGGGACACGGTCGGGCCGAGATCATCGACGCCGTCACCGACCAGATGCGCAACCTGGAGGCCTACAACACGTTCGCGCCGTTCACGAACCCCGCGGCGGAGGAGGTCGCGGCCATGATCGTCGAGCGCTCCCCGCTCTCCGACGGGCGGGTGTTCCTGTGCTGCTCGGGCTCGGAGGCGGTGGACACCGCGTTGAAGATCGCCCGCCAGTGGCACCGGCTGCGCGGCGACCTCGGGCGGCAGACCACCATCACCCGCACGAACGGCTACCACGGCACCAACTTCGGCGGCACGACCGCCCAGGGCATCGCCCCCAACCGCGAGGGCTGGGGCGATCTCGTGCCCCATTTCATCGAGGTGCCCCACGATGACCTGGAGGCCGTCGCGGTTGCGATGGCCGCCCAGGACGAGCAGCTGGCCGCGGTGATCTCCGAGCCGCTCCAGGGTGCCGGCGGGGTGTGGCCGCCAGCGGAGGGCTACCTGGAGGGCCTGCGGCGCCTCTGCGACACCCACGGGGCGCTGCTGATCCTCGACGAGGTGATCTGCGGCTTCGGGCGCACCGGGGAATGGTTCGGTGCGCAGCACTACGGCGTCACCCCCGACATCATGACCTTCGCCAAGGGAGTCACCTCCGGCTACCAGCCGCTGGCCGGCGTGATCCTGTCGCGGCGCGTCTGCGAGACCTTCGAGTCACAGCCGGAAGGCTTCCTGCTGCGCACCGGCTACACCTACTCGGGGCACCCCACCGCCTGCGCCGCCGGCGTGGCGAACCTGAAGCTCATGGACGCCGAGGGTCTCCCGAGCCGGGCTTCGCACATCGGCGAGCGCATCTCGGCCGGCCTGCGGGCGCTGGCCGACGACGGCCTCGTAGCCGGCTACAGGGGGACCGGCGCCGTCTGGGCCGCCGAGCTGGGGCGGGACTCCGCCGGGGTGCGCGCCAAGATCCTGGAGGCAGGGGTCATCGTGCGCCCCATCGGCACCGCCCTGGCGATGTGCCCGCCCCTGATCATCAGCGACGCCGAGATCGACCGCGTCATCGACACGATGGCCGACGCCCTGCGCTGACCGCCGCTCAGGCGGTGATGTTCACGACCGTGCCGACGGGGGCGGTGCGGGCGATGACCTCGATGATGTTGTTGGGGATGCGGATGCAGCCGTTCGAGAGGGCTTCGCCGACGCGGTCGGGAATGTGCGTGCCGTGCAGCGCGATGCGCGGCAACCCCCCGCTGAAGGTGTCCAGCGCCTCGCTGAAAAACGAAAGCATCAGGATCCAATCCCCCAACACGACGCTGGCATTCTGCTGGCTGTGATTCGGCAACTTCTCCACGATGAAGCCCTTCAGCGCCGGGGTCGGCGTGTTCGGCCTGCCCACGATGGCGCGGGTGTAGGTCACCAGCTCGTCGCCGTCGAACAGGGCCACCAGGCGGTCCGAGAGGTCGATGAGGACGTGATGGTTCACCGTCGACCAGGTGAAGTTCTCCGTGCGGACCCAGCCGCGGCTGCCGTTGGGACGCACCGGTAGTTCGACCTGGGCCCAGTCGTCGCCCGGCAATCCACGCAGAACACGAGCCACCAGGCGATTGCCGCGGAATGTGTAGCTCCACACGTCCCCGTCGCGGAACGACAGGCGGTTGCCACCGGGGCCGTCGTACACCGGAACGATGCCGTTGACGTTCTCCTTGGCGACGAGCACGGTGACCGGGCTCCACGAAGGCGTCGCCGGTGGCTGCAGCGCCTGGGAGGCCGGGGCCGGCGGTGGGGGTGCCGGTGGATCCGGGGGTGGATCGGACGCCGTCGGTTTCGCCGCGTCGGGGTCCACGGGAGGCCCGGGCTCACTGGGGGGTTCGGGAGGAGGCGGTACAGGATCGGGCGACGGAGGATCCGGATCCGGAGGATCCGGCGGCGGAGGATCAGGGGGGACGGGATCGGGCGGCGGAGGATCTGTCGACGCGGGATCAGGCGGCGGAGGGTCCGTGGACGCGAGCTCCGGCGCCGGCGGAGGGTCCGGGGGCGCGGGATCAGGCGGCGGCGGAGGATCAGGGGGCGATTGAGGTGACCCGCGAGTCTCGTCGGGATCGGGAGACTCGGGAGGTGCCGGCACGGCGGACGCCGGGGGAGGAGTCGCCGGCGGCGCCGGCGGCTCGGCGGCCGCTTGCTCCGTCG
This sequence comes from bacterium, assembly GCA_028819945.1. Classification (GTDB taxonomy): domain Bacteria; phylum Actinomycetota; class Acidimicrobiia; order Acidimicrobiales; family CATQHL01; genus VXNF01. The sequence continues at coordinate 12,523 of JAPPKQ010000089.1, forward strand.
TCGCGGCGGTCTCGGGAGGAGCAGGATCCACAACGACCTGCTCGGGGTCCGCGCCGCACGACGCCAGCAACGTGATCAGCGCCGCGATCGCCGCCGCTCGCGCACCACGACGGCGGCGGGGACCCGACCCGCCGGCGGGTGCGCCAACTGTCATTCGACGGCACAAGGGCTGCACAGGCACTCCCTCTCAGGTCACGACGTTGACCACAGTACCCAGCGGAGCCCGGCGGGCGATGGTCTCCATACCGTCGTTGGGATCTCGAACCAGCGCCGCGCTCAGGCGACGATGTTCACCACGGTGCCCAGCGGGGCCTGCCGGGCGATGGTCTCCACAATGTCGTTGGGAATGCGGATGCACCCGTTGGACAGCGCCTCGCCGACGCGCTCGGGAATGTGCGTGCCGTGCAGGGCGATGCGCGGCAGCCCGCCGCCGAAGCTGTTCAGCGCCTCGCTGAAGAACGACAGCATGAGGATCCAATCCCCCAGCACGATGCTGCCGTTCTGCTGGCTGTGGTTCGGCAACTTCTCCACGAGGAACCCCGAGAGCGTCGGGGTGGGTGTCGCCGGCTTGCCGACGATCGCTCGCGTGGACGTGATCAGGTTGTCACCCTCGTAGAGCGCCACGCTGCGATCCGAGACGTTGATGAGGACGTGGTGGCTGACAGTCGACCAGTTGAAGTGCTCGGCACGGACCCAGCCGCGCACCCCGTTGGGCCGCACCGGCAACTCCACCTGCACCCACTCGTCGCCCTCGGCGCCCTGCAGAACGCGGGCCACCAGGCGGTTGCGGCGGAACGTGTAACTCCAGAGATCGCCGTCGGGGAACGCCAGACGCGTGCCGTTGGGGGCGTCGTACACCGGGATGATGCTGTTCACGTCGTCCCTGGAGGTCAGGATCGTCACCGGCTCCCAAGGCGGCGCCGTCGACGGCGCCGCGGTGGGCGGGGGCGGGGGCGGGAGTTCCGCGGGCGGCAACACGGTGGACCCGGGGTCGTCGAACTCATCCGGCAGCGGCACGTCCGGCAGGAACGGCGGGGGGACAGCCGGATCGCCGGCCTCGGTGCCCGGGGCGGCCGGCGGGGCCGTGACGAGAATCGTGGGCTCGGTCGTCCGGCTGAGGGGGATCGCGGTCGTCGTGGGAGGTTCCGGCGCCGGGTCGACGGCGGCGGGCGCGGGCGCGACCAAGCTCGTCGTGGACGTCGGCGCCGGCGGGCGCTCGGCGGTCAGGGTGGGCTCTGTGTCAGCGCTCCCGCACGCGGTGGCGCCCAGCGCGAGGATGAGCCCCAGCGCCAGAGTCCGGAGCGCCAAGCGGCGCGGCGCGGCGCGGCCAGGAGAAGATCGCCTGATCATGTCGTTTCCTTTATCGCGGATCTGCCCTGTGGCGCCGGCATCCGCCAAGTGCGGTTCCCGGCACCGCTCCGCTCCACTGCCCGACACAGCCTAACTCCGCGCTCCCCGGGACCGGCGTCTCTCTTGTTCGGCCGGAGTACCGATAGAGGGAATCGCGACGTTCAGCCACCGAACGCCGCCAGCCACTCCGTCGCGTTGCGAGGCTTGAAGACGTAGTTCGACCTGCGGGTCTGCCCGAGGGGTGCGGACGGATCCGCGGCGTAGTAGTGCCCCGGGAAGAGCACAGTGTCATCGGGCACCCGCCCCAGCCGGCTTGTGAGGCTCTCGTACATGGCTGCAGGATCGCCGCCGGGGAGGTCGGTGCGCCCGCAGCCCTCGAGAAACAGCGTGTCCCCCGACAGCAGGCGGCCGCCGACGAGGAAGCACTGACTCCCGGGCGTGTGCCCCGGCGTGTGGATCAACTCGATGTCCAACCCGCCGACGCTCACCACGTCGCCGCCGCTGTGGCTGCGGAGTTCCGGGGGCCCCAGCCCGGTCACGGCGGACACGTAGGCCAACTCGTCGGCTTGCACGTGCACCGGCACGTCCACGACTTCCAGCAGTTCGACGATGCCGGGAATCGAGAAGCCCATCATGCTGCCGCCGACGTGGTCGGGGTGGTAGTGGGTGGCGAGTACGCCGGCCAGGCGCATCCCGTCGGATTCGCAGACGTCCACGATGCCGGCGGGGTCATAGGCCGGGTCGATGACGAGCGCTTCGGAGGCCTCGCGGTCACCGATCAGGTAGACGAAGTTGCGCATCTGCCGTGCCAACTCGTCTCCGAGGGCGAAGTCCACGCCCGAGAGCAATTGCCGGAAGTAGAAGCGCTCGTCCACCGAGGCGAGCCTACGGGCGGCGAGTCGTCCGGCGGATCACTCCACGGGAGGGACAGGGGCCGCGTGCGGCCGTTGCCAGGCCTCGACGGCCAGCTCGACGACCTCGCGCAGGGGACGACCGCTCGCGGCGGCCACCGCGGCGGCGTCGTCGTGCTCCACCTTCACCCGGCCCGGGGCAACCTTCAGGCGAACCCGCAGGCCGTCGACGTGCACCTCGACCTGCTCGCGCGACCGGGGCCAACGCTGCAGCGCCGTGGCCCGGATGCCGAGGCTGCCCGTCTCGGTCAGCATCACGTCGGCCACGCCGGCGGCCAGCGCGGGATCGACCAGCGCGCTGACCACGTGGGCCGGGCGACCCTTCTTCATGACGACCGGTGTGATCCAGGCGTCGTGGGCGCCGGCCTGGAGCACTGCCTGAGTGGTGTAGGCGAGCGTCTCACCCGTCACGTCATCCACGTTCGTCTCGAGGAGCTGGACCTCCTGGCCGACGTGGAGGGCCGCCTCGGCGGTCCCGATCACGACCTGCGTCACATTCGGCCGATCCTGCAGCTCGCGGTCGCCTGCTCCATAACCGACCGACGAGACGGTCATCGACGGCATCGCGCCGAAGCCCGAGGCCAGGGCGGCCATCAGCGCCGCGCCGGTGGGGGTCGTG
>JAPPKQ010000013.1 GCA_028819945.1 bacterium
CGCCGAAGGTCAGCCGGTCCAGGTCCGCGTCGTCGGGATCCAGACGTCGCAGCGCCAGCGCGGCGCGGACCACCGCCAGGCGCCGGCGGCGGCTGAGATGCGGGTAGGTCGCCAGCGCCGCCAGCAGGTGCAGCGGGGCGGGGCCCCTCGTGCGCCGGATCGCCCCGACCGGGCCGCCGGGGCGCAGCACCGGCACGTCCAGGCGGCTCTGCAGGCGCACATTTTCGGCCGAGCCGATCCGCTCCAGGAACCACCGGTACGCCTCGCAGCAGCGCATGAACACGTGCTGGCCGTTGTCGAAGGAGATGCCGCGGCGCTCGAAGGACCAGGTGGCGCCGCCCAGACGCGGTCGCCGCTCCAGCAGGGTCACCGCGGCGCCCCGGTCGGCGGCCTCCGCGCCGGCGGCCAGGCCTGCGAGACCCCCGCCGACGACCACCACGCTGGGGCGGTGCCCGTTCACGGCCGCAGCCCCGCCATGCTGCGCAGCGCCACCAGGGCCTTCTCCCGGCCCGGGAGGCGGACGCGCATGCTGAGCGGTCGCTCGGGGTACGCCATGATGCGCTCCAGCAACCGCCGGTAGATGCCCGCCATGGCGGCGGTGCAGGCCCGGCTGCGATGGTCCAGGTGGTCGAGCAGCACGAGCCCCCGCTCGAACCACGTCGCCGCCTGCTCGCCGACATGGCGCACCAGCGCCGCGGTCCCCTCCACCGGCGCCCACTCCCCCGGCCGCACGCCGAAGCGGGCGCGGTCGGACTCGGGCAGGTAGATGCGCCCCATCTCGTGATCCTCCACGATGTCGCGCAGCATGTTGGTGAGCTGCAGCGCCACACCCAGTTCGTCGGCGAGCCGCGCCGCCTCCCCGGACGGTGCCCCGGAGGCGCCGTCGGCGTCGCCCCTGGTGCCGAAGACCCCCAGGGACAGCCGGCCCACCGATCCCGCCACCAGGCGGCAGTAGCGCACCGTGTCCTCCATGGTCTCGTAGTGGGTGCCGATCACGTCGTGCCGGCAACCCTCGACGATCTCGTGCAGCACGCCGGTGGGGATCGGGTAGCGGTCGGCGGCGTCGGCGAGGCCCACCAGCACCGGGTCGGCGGGGTCGGGGACCTCACCGGACTCCAGCGCGTCGATGGAGGTGTGGAACTCCCCGAGCGCCTCGAGCTTGCGATCGGTGGGCCAGTCCCCGTCGCCGACGTCGTCGATGCGGCGGGCCATGGCGTACAGCGCCGCCATCGCCCGGCGCTTCGGCGCCGGCAGCAGCCGGATGCCGTAGGCGAAGTTGCGCGCCTCCGCCCAGGTGATCTCCTCGCAGCGCCGGTACGCCGCCTCGACGCTCAGAGCCGTCATGCCGGACCACGTCTCAGGATCGCCCCCAGGTACAGGGGCACGGCGCGGCGCAACAGGCGCCGGGCGCCGGCGCTCCGGGTGGCGCTCAACACCTCGAAGCCCGCTGCCTCGATGGCGTCCAGACCGGCGAGGCCGCCCGCCACGAAGCCGGTGACGGCGAGCCGCCCGAACCCGCGGAGCGAGGCCACGAGCGTCCTGCCGTCCTCCAGCAACTCCCGGGCTCGTTCGCATTCGAACGCCACCAGCCGGCGCAGCGGCTCGCCGGCGACGGGAGCGAGCAGGTCGGCGGGTGTGCAGCCGAAGCGCGCCATGTCCTCGGCAGGCAGGTAGACGCGGCCCGCGGCGGCGTCCTCGCCCACGTCCTGAAGGTGCTCCAGCACCTGCAGGCCGCTGCACACGGCGTCCGAGGCGGACAGGCGCGCCGGCGTCGACGCCTCGAGGACGGCCAGAACGAGGTGCCCGACGGGGTTCGCCGACAGCGCGCAGTAGCCCAGCAGGTCCTCCCAGTCGGTGTAGGCGGTCTTGGCCTGATCCAGGCGGTTGGCCGCCAGCAGGTCGTCGAACGGCGTGCGCGGGATGTCGAATTCCTGCACCGTTTCCGCCAGCCGGCGGAACACCTCGTGGCGCGGCGCGCCGGCGTACAGGTCGTCGATCCGGTGCTCGAGCCAGTCCAGCGCCGCCGGGCGGTCACCGCCGTACTCGTCGCCCAGGTTGTCCACCAGCCGGGCGTAGCCGTAGATCGCCTCCAGATGGCTGCGCAGCCGCCGCGGCAGCATTCCCGGAGCCACCGGGAAGTTCTCACCGGAGGCTCGAGCCATGACGGCGTCGATGTCTGCGAACTGTTCGAGAGGCTCGTCCGGCGCATCCGGCGCGGGTGCCGGCGGACTCGTCGGGCCGGTCCGATCCGCGGTCGGTTCGATGGCCGCAGCACCCTCCGGTGGGACGGACCGCGCCGCTCGGAGCTTCTCCACGATGACGCGCACCCTACACAGCTACTGACCCAATGGTCCAGGTGTTGTGTTCGACGCTCGCCGCGGACCGGAGACCACGCCGATCGCACGCCGGCGCGTCCGGGCTCGGGTGGGCGATGCCATCGGGGGCGAACGTCATGCTCGGCGGGATCGGCGGGCGGCGCCGGTCGTCAGGATCCGGAGAACTCGGGGTCGCCACTCCCGCCCACCAGCCCGCGGAACACCTGCGCGATGGCGTCGAGGATCACCATGCCGGCGAGCGCCCGGTTGTCGGCGTCTCCGGGCCGCAGGATGTCGCCCATCTCGGCAACCAGCATCCGGAAGGCGTCCCGCGCCTCGTTCACGTAGTCGGGCTCGTTCAGCATGGCCCGCTTCGCCAACTCCAGCAGGACCGGCAGTCCCGGGCGCAACGCCGACGCGCAGGCCGTCCCCGCCGCTTGGAGGTCGGGCGCCTGCGGGCCTTGCTCCAGTGCCTCGCGAAAGCGCGCCAGACTCTGCAGCACGACCTTGTCGGCGGCTCGAACGAACACCTGGCCCTTGGAGTCGAAGTGGCGGTAGAACGTACCCTTGGCGATGTGGGCGCCGGCGCAGAGATCGGCGACGCTCACCTCGCCGTAGCTGTGCCGGCCGAACGCCTCGATGGCGACCTCGAGGATCCGCTCGGCGACCGTCGAGGTCCCGGGGTCGTCCGCGTCGGGCACCGGCGCCTCGAACCCCTCGGCGCCGTCGGCGAGGATCTCGGGCAGCATCTCGGCGATCCGCGCCAGCGGCAGCCTCTGGCGCCGGCGGAGATGCCGGATCACGCGCAGCGAGTCGAGGTGTTCGGGCCCGTAGAGGAAGTGCTTGGCCGAGACACGCAGCGGCGGCGGGAGCAGTCCCCGCCGGACGTAGTGATGCACCGTCGAGGCCGGCACGCCGGAGCGTTCGGTGAGTTCAGCCATCGCGAATCTGTCGGTTCGCTGAACGTTCATCTTTCTCCTGCTCCGAATACTCCACCGGAAGTTAGTTCACTTCCCCATCGCAGGGACAGGCGACAATGCGGGGGCACGGCGACGGCAGGCCGGCCGGCGGGGCCACCGGCACCGTGAGCCGCCGGTCCCGGGAGGCGGCCTCGTGAGGGAGCCCGCGCCCGCCGACGCCCGACGCCGCTGGGACCGGCAGATCCTCCGCCTGGCGGTTCCCGCCTTCGGGGCGCTGGTGGCCGAGCCGGTCTACGTGCTGGTGGACACCGCGGTGGTGGGCCATCTGGGCACGCCGCAGCTCGGCGGTCTGGCGCTGGCCGGGCAGCTGCTGCTGAGCGTGTACGCCCTGTTCATCTTCCTGGCCTACGGCACCACCGCGGCCGTGGCGCGCCTGCGGGGCGCCGGCCGGGAGGCCGACGCGGCCCGCTGGGGGGTGCAGGCGCTGCTGATGGCGCTGGTCGTCGGCGTGGCCGCCGGCGGCCTGCTGTACGGGCTCGCCGACCCGCTGCTGAGGCTGCTGGGCGGCGAGGGCGAGGTGCTCACCCAGGCGCGCATCTACCTGCACATCAGCCTCGCCGGCCTGCCCGCGCTGATGATCACCCTGGCGGGCGTGGGCTTCCTGCGGGGCGGCCTCGACATGGCCCGGCCCCTGAAGGTGGCGGTGTTCACGGCGGTCGGGAACCTGGTGCTGGAGCTGGTCCTGATCTACGGGCTGGGATTCGGCATCGGCGCTTCGGCCGCCTCCACGGTGGCGGCCCAGTGGGCCGGCGCGGTGCTGTACGTCTACTGGGTGCTGCGGGCGGCGCGCCCGCACGCGCGCAGCCTGCGGCCCGACCTGGCCGTGCTTCGCAGGCTGCTGAGCGACGGCGGCGCCCTGGTCACCCGCACCGCGGCCCTGCAGGGCGCCTTCGTGGTGGCCGCCGCGGTGGCCGCCCGCACCGGGCTCGCCGACCTGGGGGCGCACCAGATCAACGCCCAGCTGTTCGGCTTCTCGGCGCTGGCGCTGGACGCCCTCGCCATCGCGGCCCAGGGCATGATCGGCACCATGCTGGGCGCCGGCGACGCGGTCGGGGCCCGCGGCGTGGGCCGGCGCGTCACCTGGTGGGGGCTGGTGTTCGGGCTGGTGGCCGCGGCGCTGGCGGTGGGGCTGCGCCCCGTGCTGCCGCAGCTGTTCAGCAACGACGCCGCCGTCGTGTCACTGGCGGGGTTCCTGATGCTGCACCTGGCGCTGATGCTGCCGATCAACGGCGTGGTCTTCGCCCTCGACGGGGTGCTGATCGGCGCCGGCGACCTGCGCTACCTGGCCGCCGCCATGCTGGGCGCCGCCGCGGTGTTCGTGCCGCTGGCGGTGGGCGTGCGCCTCGCCGACGCGGGCATCGGCTGGCTCTGGGGGGCGCTGATGGTCTTCATGGTGGCGAGGCTGGCGGGCGTGGGGCTGCGCTTCGTCGACGGCCGCTGGGTGCGCCTCGGGGGCCACTGAGGCGGCCGGACCCGGCTCTCAGGCCGTCGGCACGCCTTCCAGAGCGCCGGCCGCCAGGTCGTCCAACCCCGGCAGCGGCTCGCGCCGCAGGTCATCCATGTGGCGCATCACCAGCTCGACCTCCCGGCGATACCCGGAGCGACGAGCCGCGGCGATCCGTCGCTGGTAGCACTGCTCGCAGTCCGGGGTGATGGCGAGCCCCCGGAGCGTCGCCCAGCGCGCCACGTCCACGCGATCCAACTCCAGCGCCGCATCGGCCAGCCGGTGCGCCGTGCTGTCCACCAGGTACTCCACGTGGCTGCGCCAGGAGGCGTCGGCCCAGGAGAAGGTCTCACCGCTGCCGCCGCCGAACGGGGCGCCCCGCACCAGCCGCAGCGCGGCGCGCAGACACTCCAGGGCCTGCTGGGGCGGAACCTGATCGGCGAGCTTGCGCCAGGAGGCGAAACGCTCCAGGTCGGTCGAGACCTGCTCCGACAGCCGGTAGACCCCGTCCGCGCCGAGGTAGGAGAGATACGGCTCGCCGTCGGCGTCGCGGCCGAGGCAGACGCGGGCCCGTGACACCACGTTGGCGAGCGTCTTGGCACGCGGGGGCGGTCCGCTGCGTCGCCAGAGCCAGTGGCGGAGCTTGTCGGCGGTCGCCCCGTCACGATGGAAGGCCAGGTAGCAGGCCAGGTCGAGGGCCCGCTGGGAGGTGAACGGAACCGCCGCTCCGGCCGCCTGCACGACACCGAGCACCTGCAGTTCGACCGCGCCCGGGAAGACGTCGGCGGCGGAGACGCGCTGGCCGGCGGGCGCCGGTCTCCCCGGTCCGGCGCTGCAGGAACGACCGGCCGCTGTTCGCCCTGCGGCCTCCCGGAGCGGGGACGGCTCCGGTGCTGCGATGCGCAGGTCGGGCACGAAGGTCGGGGAAGGCCGGTCCCCGAACCGGAGAGCCACGCCCACGGGTTCCCAGCGAAGCGACCGTCCGTTCACGTGCAGCCTCCAGCCGTCACCGAGTGCCCGGCGCGGCCCGGCACCCTCCGGCGGATCCTGCGAGCGGGTCGCCGTCACGACCGCCAGTCCGGAACCGGCGAGGCTCAGCAGGCGCGCTCGGCTCCGAGGGTCGCGGTCGTGCGGATCGATGATCACCAGCGGGCGTGGCGTGCCGCGCATGCCGTACCGGCGCAACTCGGGCAGCGAGGCCCCCTGTGCCCCGGCGGCGGCGACCCGCCGGCGCTGCGTCTCGGCGTCGGCCAGCGCCCGGCTCGGCGACGTGACGACGCGCACCACCTCGAGAGCGTCGAGTTCCCAGGCGCAGTTCACGCAGACGACGCTCGGGTGTCCTCCGAAACGGTCCACGGCGAGGACCGCTGCCAGTGATTCGGCTAGTGCCAGAACGTCCGCCGGCTCGCCCGAGAGTTCGAGAGCGCCCAGTTCCTCCAGGTTGGCCATCACCGCCGGGCCGCCGGGCACCACCCGACCGAACGGCACGAGCAGGGGCCACGGCACCCCGCAGCCTCCGCCGCCGGGGTGGGCGCCGCCGATCCTCGACGGCTCTACGGTCCAGGTGAGGCCGCCGTCGATGGCTTCGAATCCCGTGGCGGGATCGACTCGAGGCTCGCTCAGCAGCAGCCCGACCGACTCCCGCGCCGTGGTGACGGCGACGACTCTCGGCAGCGGCCGCCCATCCAGCCGCGCCGGTACTGCGGCCAGGAGCCGCACCAGAGGATCGCTGAACTCGCTGGGACGTCCTGAGGGCCCGGCGATCAGCGCGACGGCCGGGTCGCGCCGCGGATCGAACAGTGCTGCCGGTCGTGACACGCTCGGCCCTCCTTCGGCCTGCCTGGTTGTGCGGGGCACCTGTTCGGACCGGGGGACGTTACCGCGACGCCGGCTGTGCCGGAACGGCTGGGGCGCTCGCCGCGACCGCCGCCGCAGGACTCGCGGGCCCCCGCTGATCGGGATGGTCGGGCCCCTCCGGCGAATCCGCCGGGGGAAGGCGCAGGCGCCATCCGGGATGGATGAGGTTCGGATCGCGCAGCGTGCCCCCGCCCTCGAGCTGCCCGACGTTCAAGTCGAAGATGTCCGCCCAGCGCAGCGCATCCCCCAGATGCCGCTCGGCCAGGAGCCACAGCGAGTCACCCGGTTTCACCACGACCCACTCCGATGCATCGGGACGACCGAAGGGTACCGAGACGGCTCCCGCGACCTCTGACGCGACAGGCGGCGCGAAGGGTGAAGCGACAGGTCCCGCGGCGGACGCCGAAACGGCCGGCGAGCCGGGAGCCCGCTCCACCGGCGCGGCCACCTCCGGTGTCAGCACCGGGTCCCAGCGCAGCGACGTCGACCGTTCGCCGCTCGGGGCGGGCTGGGACGGCGGCTGCTGCGGCTGCGACTCGTCGCCGATCGCTGGGACCGGAGTGCCGAGGACCGGCGCCGGCGCGACCGGGTCCACCTCGACCACAGCGGTAGCCGGGAGTCCCAGGATCGGCGCCGGACGCGACCCGTCCACCGCAGCGAGCGTCCCCGCCACAGCGGTGTGCGGCACTGCGCTCGTCGTCCCGCCGGGCTGCCCGCCGGAGGACCTGCCGGCGTTCATCGGCACCGTGATCTCGGCGAAGGACGGGGTCGCCGCCACAGCGGGGTGAGCCACTGTTCCGACGGTCGCGGCGGCAGCCACGACGATCGCCACGAGACGCACGACGATCGGCTGGGCGCCGAGGGCGCGCAGCGGCAGGGACCGGGCGGACCGCCCCCGCCAGGCGGCCCGGACCTCGGCCGCGAACGACAGCGCAACCTGCGACCACCAGATCCACACCGTGACTGCCAGCACGCTGCCGGCCACCCCCTCCGGAAGCGCACCGGCCTCGATCGCCGCCACCACCGAGGACCATTCCGGCACCCCGGCAGGTAGCGGGTTGCCGACCACCGTCACCAGGCAGACGGGCACGCCGACCAGGAACAGCCCGAGGGCCGCACAGGCTCCGAGCCCCGACGCCAACGCACGAACATTGCTCTGCATCGCATTCACCCCACTCTGTTGTCTCAACTGCTGCTGTCTCCGCCGGCCCTTTGTCCGACCGGCAAGATCCGCCGCGGCGGAAACACGGGCGCCGTCACCGGGCACTAGCGCCCGGCGCTGACACCCCAGGTGGCTCGGGCCTCCGCGGAGGCGCTCAGCCGCACACTCCCGCTGCCCAGTCCGAGAACCCGTACGCTCACGTCGCGGCTCAGCGACACCGACGCGCGGTCGCTCTGAACGGTGACGTCGGCGTCGAGGCCCGATCGGGCGGCCACGGCCCGCGCCGCGGACACCGCCGCGTCGGAGTCCAGCCGGACCGTCCCCGTCAACCGGTAGACGGTCACGTCCACCTCCTGCACGGCGGCGCGGGCGGCCTGCCGGGCCAGGTCCGACAGGGCTCGGCGCTGGCCCCGCAACTCCGCCGAGTCGATCACGATGCCGGCGATCAGGAGGAACGCCACGAACAGCACCGCCACGAACAGGCTGACCACTCCCGTCTCGGCCCCGAGGCCTCCCGCGGGACTCGTCGTCCGGCCCCGCATCGGGCCGCTCAAGCGGCGACTCATCGGCTGCCCCCGCGGCGTCGATCCACCACTTCGACGGCCGTGACATCGAGAGTCACCGACCCCGGCATGCGCAGGAGCGTGAGGTCCTCGAGCCTGGTGACGCAGCGAATCCCCACCGCGACCGAGCCTCCGGGGCGCAGCGCCGACACGTCGGCCACGACGTCGAACTCCGAGCAGCGCACCTGGCGCCTCCCGATCGTCGCCCGCGCTGTGCGGTCCGCGGCGGCTGCGGCCGCGCCGGGGTGCTGCCGCAACGAGGCGGCCCGGGCGGCCTCGGCGGCGACGTCGAGCATCTCCCCCCGCGTCTGACCCAACCGCCACGCGGCTGCGAGCAGCATGAGCGCGCCGAGCACGCCGACGACCACGAGCGCGAACTCCAGGGACAGCACTCCCCGGCGGTCGCCGGGCGCCGCCCGCACCCTCACCGCCTGCCCTCTGGGATGAAGCGCTCCACCGGCCCCTGCGTCCCGTGCCTCACGCCGATGGGCAGACCGACGACGATGCGGGGTGCGGCGGCCGACACGCTGACGATGACCTCGCCTCCCTTCTTCTGCACGTCGACGGCCAGGTCGCGCACGAGCCGCTCGTCACCGACGGCGGCCTTCGCCACCGCCAGGGCGGAGAAGTCCGCGGCCTCGGCCGACTGGGCCGTCTCGAGCACGGCGTCGGCGGCGTCGGCGACCGCCAGTGCGGCGTTGAAGACCAGGCCGAAGTGGATCACGCTCATCACGAGCGCCAGCAGCGCCCCATAGAGCAGGACGAACTCGGTGGTCACCGCGCCGGACTCCTCGACCCGGTGCCCCCGCGGGGCCAACGGCCGCTCCGACGGCGCTCCCACGGCACGGGGCCGGCTGCGGGCAGGCCGGACTCTCAGTTGCCTTGGAGGAAGTTCTTGCGATTGGTCTTGACGTTGACGTCGGTGGAGATCTTGTTCGCGGTCTCCGAGGTCAGGTTGCGGACGACGCTCACCACGACGATCGCCAGGGCGGCCACGCCGGCGACGAGCAGCGCCCACTCCGTCGTGGTGAGACCTCGCTCGTCGCCGCGCAGCTTCCGGCGAATGTCGGCGGCGGTCGCCGTCAACCAGACCCAGCCGCGGATCGATAGTTCCTGCATGGTTTGCTCCTTGCTGTTGGTCGTCACTGCCGGCGGTGCTGCGTGGCGGCCGTCCGGTCTGCCTGATCGATGCCCGCACGTCATTGATCGCCCGGCGGGTTCGCTGGACGCCCGGAGCCGTTCCGGGCAGGGCTGGGGCAGCCGGCGCCGCTCACAGCATCTCCAGCAGCGAACTCAGCGCCGGGTAGCCGACGAAGGCGACGAAGGCGATCGCCACGACGACGGTCGGGATCGACATGCGCTCGGTCGTGGAGTCGGCCTTCATGCGGACGCCGGCCAACTCGAGGGCGCTGAGCATCTCCGCCTTGCAGGCCAGAGCCTCGGCGGGACTTGCGCCCTGCTCGGCGGTGAGGCGGATCGTGGCGGCCAATTCGTCAACGTCCGGCACACCTATCTCGGCGGCCAGACGCTGGAACCCGGCCGCGGGAGGCCTGCCGTTCACCCTGCTCCAGTCCATCGCCGCCTTCAGCTCGTCGAATGCCCAGCCGCTGCCGACCGCGGCGGCCTGGTACAGCGCCCCGTCGCTGTGGCTCCCGCCCGCCACGAGGATCTTGACCAGGTCCATGTAGGCGCTGAGTGCCCGCAGGAACTGCTCCCGTCGCTCGGTCGCCTTCTTGCGCAGTGCCCCGTCGGCGCCGACGTAGCCACCGAGGACTCCCAGGGCCGCGAGCATCAACACGCCCCAGACCGGCGGCGCCAGGCCCACCAGGCGCGCCCCGTAACTCACGGCCGTCAACGCCCCCGCCCCGGCCAACGCGCCCGCCAGTTTGGCGAAGGCGTGCTCGGCGGGGCTACGGCCGACGATCCTCAGGTCCATCCCCAGGGTGCCGAGATCGAATCCGAGCGACTCGACGACCCGCAGGGATCGCTGCTCGGCCCGGCCGCGCCAGCCGGCGGATCGCCCGGCAGGACCGTTTCCGCTCCGGGTGGCCGGCTCGCGGTACTCGCTGAGCGCTCGCAGCAACGGCACGGGGCCTCGTAACAGCCCGCGACCCACCAGCCAGATCCCGGCACCGACGAGCGCCCCGACCAGAGCCGTCATCGCACCAACCGCGCCATCCCCGCCGCCGCGGGATCGAAGTAGCGCTCAGGAGGCGGCACGCGGCCCAGCCGCGCCAGCAACCAGAATCCGCCCAGGAACACGCAGCCGATGCCCGTCAGCACGATCTGGCCTCCGAAGCCGTCGTAGGGTGCCAGGTAACCGCGATCCACCAGGTACAGACCACCGGCCATCACCGCGGTCGTGCCCACGATGAGGCGGGCGGAGGTGCGGTAGCGCGCCCGGGCGGCGTCGGCCTCGACCACCAGGCGGCTCTCGGCTCGCACGACCTGTGCCTGCGACCGGAGCAGCGGTACGAGGTCCTGGGCACCCTGGACCGACGCCAGGACCAGTGAGGCGGCGACCTTGTCGACAGCGGGATGGGCCACGTCGGAGGCGAACGCCAGCAGAGCCTCGGGCAGGGGACGGACCTCCAGGCGGCCGGCCAACTCCTGGACCTCCCGGCGGATGGCGGCGGGCGCCGCGGAGGCCGAGCCGGCGATCGCCCGCTCGATGCCCCCACCGGCGGCCAGGATGGCGTAGAGCATCTCGATCCAGCCGGCGATGGCGTCGCCGCGCTCGCTGACGGCGCGCAGGCCCTCGCCCTTCCCGAACCGCCCGGCGAACAGCACGATCCCGGCGGCAACGAGGGCGCCTGCACTGAGCCATCCCGTGGCAGCGAAGATCAGAACGCCCGCCACCGTCGCGATCGATCCGCGGCGCAGCGCGGCCAGCGAGGCCAGGACACTCGCCGCGGAGCCGCGGCTCCGGGGAACCATCACCCGCCCTCTCAGACCTGCTGCCAGCACCCAGGTGCCCAGGCCCCCGAGGCCCCCGCAAACCACCGCCAACAGGTGGCTCACCGGTCCCACCAGCCCTCGGGTCGATTCATGAGCGCAGGGTCGAAACCCGCTTCGGTGAGCCGCCGGAGCGTCGGCTCGGCCCGCAACGGTTCGCCCGAGGGCACCGCCCAGCCCCCCGGGGAGGGGCGCCAGACCTCGTTGGAGAGCACGTGGGTGTCCGTCGAGCCGACGACCTCGCGGATGCTCGTGATCCGCCTCGTCCCGCCGATCGCCTCGACGTGCACCACGAAGTCCACCGCCGACCCCACGAGCCGGTAGGTGAAGGCTCGGGAGAACTGCTGAGGCGTCAGCGAGGCGTACATGGTGAGCCGCTCGAAGGCCTCGGCGGTGCTGTTGGCGTGGATGGTGCACAGCGAGCCGTCCTGACCCGAGGTCATGGCCAGCAGCATCCCCAGGACCTCCGGGCCGCGCACCTCGCCCACGACGATGCGGTCGGCGTGCATGCGCAGGCATTCGCGCAGCAATGCCTCCAGCGGGAACGCCCCTGCGCCCTCCACGTTGGGAGCGCGGGCCTCGAGGACTCCGATGTCGGGATGCAGGTCGGCGTAGTGGTGCAGGCCCAGTTCCAGTTCGTCCTCGACGGTGATGATCCGCTCCTGCGGGGGCACCTCGTTCAGCAGGCTCCGCACGAGGGTGGTCTTGCCGGCCCCCATGCCCCCGCACACCACGATGTTGAATCCGGCGCGCACCGCGGCGCCGAAGAACGACTCGATGGCACGGTCGAACATGCCCGCCGACCGCAACTCCGACAGCCGCGCCAGGTCGGGGTCGTGCAGGCGGATGGTCACCATCGGCACCAGCGAGACCGCCATGACCGCGTGCAGCCGGCCGCCGTTGGGCAGGCGCATGTTCAGCACCGGCGAGGAGACGTCGAAGCGCCGCCCGGTGCGATCCAGGGTGGCGCCGACCCAGCGGATCTGCTCGATGAGCTCGTCGTTGCTGGCGGCCACCGGCTCGCCCCTCCACTTGTTGCCGCGGCGGTCCACCAACCAGACGTCGTCGCAGCCGTTGATGTGGATGTCGGTGAGCTCGGGGGCGTTCAGGAACCGCTCCCACGGCCCGGTGCCGAAGGCGTATGCCAGTGCCGTCCCTGCCAGGCGCTCCTCGGCCGAGGCGTCGAGCATCGGCGCCCCGGCCGCCAGCCGGTGCTGCGCCAGGCTCCGCATCCACTCGCCGATGACCGCTCGTGCCCGCTCGCGGCGCTCGGGATCCGCGGGCCGGCGCCCGGCTCGGTTCTCCTGCTCGATCCAGGTGGCCAGTTCGCCGCGCAGATGTTCCAGGAGCCCCTCCAGCAGTTCCTTCGGGAGGGTGTCGGCACCGCCGGGGGCGCCGGCCGGCGCCGTGGCAGCCGTCTCGCCGGTCGGCGCCGGTGCCTCCGGGGGCGAGCCGGGCGGCGGGAGGAACTCGCTCATGCGCCTTCGGCGCGGGAGGGCAGCGGCGCGCCCGCCGAGCAGAGATGCACGAGGAGGTCGGTGACGACTCTGGTGGTCCGCGCCAGTTGCGACCGCCGCAGCGCCCGCTCGCGCCCTCCGTCGCCGGCCAGCGCCGCGGCACCCCGTGCGTCCCCGGCGACCGAGCCGAGGACCCAGGCGCGGTCGCCGGTGGTCTGACGCAGGGCGGCGTCGATCTCTCCGACCGGATAGGGGCCGTCCCCCACCACGACGGCCGACAGCGGCCGGTGTTCCGAGAGCGCCCCGGCCCGGTCGAGCAGCACGGCGAGGCTCTCGAACCGCGGTCGCACCACGACGACGACGAAGTCCGCCTGCGCACAAAGGCGCGCCTGCGGTCCGGAGGCTCGCAGGCGCCCGGCATCGACGAGGAGGTCGGTGTCGCGCAGGCACCGGTCCAACTCGCCGAAGTCGACCTGCTCCAGAGCGGCCGCCGTGGCCGCTCCACCGGGTGCCACCAGCACGGGAGGACCGTCGGGAAGCCGCTGGCAGGCGGACCAGAACTCGCCGGGGCTCAGGCCGTGACGCGCCCCGGCCGCGAAGCTCACCAGGCTGGGGTTGTCGGGATGCAGCCCGAAGCGAGGGGCCACGGCACCCCCGTCGGGATCGGCCTCGACGAGGGCGACCCGGCGGTGGCGCGGCCACTGGTAGCCGACGCAGGCGACCAGGGTCGTCACCCCGGGCGCTTCCTTGAGGGATCCGAAGACCAGGAGGCTCACGAGGCCACCTCGGCCAGGCGAGGGCCGGACTCCGTCGCCGCAACCACCCGCGGCGCCGCGGCTCTCGGTACCAGCAGCGACACGAGTGCGTCGCTGCCCTCCTCGCCGCCGAGCCACAGCAGATCGAACACCTCCACGCCCGACACCACGACCGGATCGTCCCAGCCGACCAGCGGCTCGCTCGTGAGCAGGTCCACGACGTCGCCGACGGCGAGCGTGCTCACCGGGTAGCGCCCGGCGCTGAGCTGCAGGCCGACCACAGCGAAGTCCGGTGGGATGCTCGATCCTGCCTCCAGCAGAGAGCCGCTCACGAAGCCGCCCGCGTCGGCGCGGAACGCCACGGTTCGCCCCACCACCTCTGCGGCATTGGCGACGTCCACCACGTCCACCGGTATGTCGCTGTCTATGCTCGCCACCGCGAGATCGTCCGGCGCCACCACCTGCCCCCTGGTCATCTCGTTCGCCCACACCAGCACCGCGGCGCGCGGCGGCTGCCGACCGGCCAGCATCAGCGCGCCGATCGCCCCGAGTCCGATGAGAACCACCCCGACCGCCAACTCCGGGACACGCCGCCGCACGGCGCGCCCCGGCGCGCTCGGGGACCTCTCCGCAGGGCTCCGCTGCTGGTCGCCGGATCCTGCGATCCGCCCGCCGCCCGGCGTCCCAGCGGTCGGCTCCCTCGATGCTGCGGGCACCTCGGGGGCCGCTGAGTCGACCGGGCCGCGCGAGGCCGAGGGACCGGGACCGGCGAGCGACGAGCCCGCTCGTGGCGGATTGCTGAACGACACCGTCGCGACCTCCTCTGCGCGCACGACCGCTCGGGCTGCCCAGAGGACTGCAAGAGGTCCGCACGGCACAGCGCAGCGCTGTGCCGCCGGAAGATCGGCTGAACCGCCGCCGGAGGGAAACGGGAAGGCGAGGCCTCCAACTGCCCGCCCCGTCAGCCGCCTCTGCGGCTCCGCTGCGGTTCGAGCAGACTGAAGACTAATCGGAGAAGACCGGAATTACAAGAAATTATTTCATTATGTTGGAATCAACTCTCGCCGGGCCTATACCGAGGCATGGCCAGGCACCGATTCGCCGTAGCGGCGGTCGCGCTGGCCTGCGGCACTGCCGCCAGGTTCGCCGACGTCGAGCGGCTGATCTTCATCGCCTGGCTGGCGGCACTGGCAACCCTCTCGTGGCACGACCTGCGCACCCGGCGCATCCCCACCGCCATCGTCAACCCCGCCACCGCCGTGGGGGCCGCGACCCTGGCCGGTGTGGCGTGGCGCAGCGGCACCCCTCTGCGGCTCGGAGTCGCGGCGGCGACGGCCGCCGGCGCCTACGCGGCGTTCGCGGCGCTGCACGCCCTCAACTCCGAGGGCCTGGGCTACGGCGACGTGCGGCTCAGCGGCCTGCTGGGGCTGTTCCTGGGGTGGCTCGGTCCCGCCGCCATGGCGACGGCCGCGCTGGTGGGCGCTCTCGGGGCCGCCGCCGTGGCGCTGGTCCTGCTGGGGCGGCGACGGGGCCTCGGGGCGACCCTGCCCTTCGGTCCCTTCCTCGCCGGCGGGGCGGCCGCCGTGGCGCTGCTG
>JAPPKQ010000311.1 GCA_028819945.1 bacterium
TGATGATCTCGTCGCCGTTCTGGGTCATTGGTAGGTGCTCTCCGGACCGCTCCGGTGACTCCGGAACTGAGACCGCGGCATGCTAACCCAGGCTGGCGTGTCGTGTCCGCTCAGCCCGGTTCCGCTGAGCCTCCGGGGCGCGGTGGTAGCGTGAGCGGGCCGGCACACCCCCGGCGAAACAGCGGACGGAAAGAGCGGAGATCGGTGGGCGGAGTGCGGCAGGCCGGCGTCTCATGATCGAGTTGGATCAGGTCACCAAGATCTACAAGGGTGAGGTCCTGGCGCTGTACAGCGTCTCCTGCAAGATCAGCAAGGGCGAGTTCGCCTTCCTGGTGGGCCCGTCGGGTTCGGGCAAGTCCACGTTCCTCAAGCTCTTGAACCGCCAGGAGACCGCCGACCAGGGCTCGGTGTGGATCGCCGGCAAGGAGGTCGGCGCCCTGCCCCGGTCCAGCGTCCCGAAGCTGCGCCGGCTCGTGGGCTGCATCTTCCAGGACTTCAAGCTGCTGCCCAACAGGACCGTCTACGAGAACGTGGCGTTCGCGCTCGAGGTCACGGGGCGTTCCCGCCAGCAGGTCCGCACCCAGGTGCCGTCCCTGCTGGAACTGGTGGGGCTCTCCAAGAAGACCCACAGCCATCCCCACGAACTCTCAGGCGGCGAGCAGCAGCGCGTCTCCATCGCCCGGGCCTTCGTCAACCGCCCGCCGATCCTCTTGGCCGACGAGCCGACGGGCAACCTCGACGGCGACACCTCCAACGGGATCATGCGCCTGCTCGCGGAGATCAACAAGCGCGGCACCACGGTCGTGATGGCCACCCACGACCAGCACATCGTGAACGCGGCCCGCCGCCGGGTGCTGCGGCTGGACAGGGGTCGCCTCGTCGGCGACGAGGCCCGTGGTCGCTACACCGCCCAGGGCCGCTACACCTAGGAACGCACTTTGGCCATCTCCCTCGGCTACGTCTTCCGCGAGACGCGTGGCAACCTGCGCTGGAACGTCACCCTTTTCGCCGCCACGATCGTGGCCGTGTGGGTGTCGCTGACGCTTTTCGGCTCGTCCCTGTTGATCCGCGAGGGTGTCGAGCAGGCCACCGGGCGCTGGCAGGGCGGCATCGAGTTCATCGTGTTCATGAACGCCGATGCCAGCGAGGCCCAGCACGCGGCCGTCAGGGGAGCCCTCGACGAGAACCCCGAGATCGGCGGCTACGACTACGTCGACCAGCAGGGCGCCTTCAACGAGTTCATCACCGAGTTCTCCGACCGTCCCGAGCTGATCGAGAACGTCACGCCGGAGATCCTGCCGCCCTCCTACCGGGTGAAACCCAACGTCGGGGACGCGGACGTGATCGAGGCCCTCGCGGCGCAGTTCGACGTCCGGCCCGGCGTGCGGCAGGTGACGCTGCCCGTGGAGGTGATCCGCACCCTCCAGCAGAACAGCCAGAAGGTCAGCGTGTTCGTGCTGATCATCGCCATCGTCGTGCTACTGGCCGCGTTGATGCTGATCGCCAACACCATCCGCACCGCCATCTTCGCCCGCCGCCAGGACATCGAGGTGATGAAACTCGTGGGCGCCTCCAACTGGTACGTGCGGCTGCCCTTCATGGTGGAGGGCACCATCCAGGGGCTTATCGGCGGGGCGCTGGCGATCCCGATGCTGTTCCTCATGAACAACCTCATGGCCGGGTTTGTGCAGGACGACTACCTGGAGTTGTTGCGCTCGCTGGTGGTGGACAGCGCCGTGGTGTGGAACACCTCGCTGCTGGTCACCGGGATCGGTGCGGCGGTCGGGGTGGCGGGCTCGCTGTTCGCGGTGGGTCGCTTCCTCGACGTTTAGGCGCGGCCGCCCGGTCGGGCCCGGTGGTGGCCTTGGGGCTAACCTGCGCGGACACCGAGAGTCGTCGCAGAGGGAGGCCCACAATGGTGCATAGCGTGCGAGGCGTGATCGCCCGGTCGAACGGCGCGCCGGTCGAGATGGAGACGGTCCTGGTGCCCGACCCCGGGCCCGGCGAGGCTCTCGTGGCGATCCAGGCCTGCGGGGTGTGCCACACCGACCTGCACTACCGCGAGGGTGCCATCAACGACGACTTCCCGTTCCTTCTGGGCCACGAGGCCGCAGGTGTCGTGGAGGCCGTCGGGTCGGGCGTCGAGGAGGTCGCACCCGGCGACTTCGTGATAATCAACTGGCGGGCCGTGTGCGGGCAGTGCCGGTCCTGCGCCCGTGGCCGCTCGCAGTACTGCTTCGCCACCCACAATGCGCAGCAGCCGATGACGCTCGTCGACGGCACCGAGCTGTCGCCCGCATTGGGGATCGGGGCGTTCGTGGAGAAGACGCTGGTCGCCGCAGGGCAGGCCACGAAGGTGTCGCCGGAGGCCAGCGCGGCGGCGGCCGGGCTGCTGGGTTGTGGGGTCATGGCCGGACTGGGTGCCGCCATGAACACCGGCGGCGTGGGCCGCGGCGACTCCGTGGCCGTGTTCGGCTGCGGGGGCGTGGGTGACGCCGCCATCGAAGGTGCCCGCTTGGCCGGGGCCTCGACGATCATCGCCGTGGACATCGATGACCGCAAGCTGGAGTGGGCGCGGCAGTTCGGCGCCACCCACACCGTCAACAGTCGCGAGACCGACCCTGTGGAGGCCATCAAGGAACTCACCGGCGGGCACGGCGTGGACGTGGCCATTGAGGCCATCGGCCTGCCCGAGACCTACCGGCAGTGTTTCGAGGCGCGCGACCTGGCAGGCACCGTCGTGCTGGTGGGCGTGCCGAACCCCACGGCCACTATCGAGCTGCCCTTCATCGAGGTGTTCGGCCGGGGCGGCGCCCTCAAGTCCTCCTGGTACGGGGACTGCCTGCCGAGCCGCGACTTCCCGATGCTCATCGACCTGTACCTGCAGGGGCGGCTGAACCTGGACGGCTTCGTCAGCGAGACCATCGCCCTCGACGAGGTCGAGGAGGCCTTCCACAAGATGGAGCGCGGCGAGGTGCTGCGGTCCGTCGTCGTCATGGACTGAGTCGCGCGCACGCCGGGAACACCGCCCGGCTGAGGGCACAGCCGACGTGAGCGTGCTGCTTCTGGACGACTCGACCGGCTGGCTCGGGGACATGCTCCCGGAAAGCGTTGGCGGGGGAGCCGTTCTCGCCGCCTGCGACCCGCCTGCCGGCTGGCGCGCCGTGGAGGAGCGACTCGTCGACGCCTTCCACGTCGCTCGCGAGTGCGCGGCCGACAGGGCGCCGCTCGTCTACGTCGTGCACTCGGAGGACCTGCGCGGCTCGCGGTCGGCGCTCGCGAGCGCACTCGCCACCGCACTGGTCGGCTGCGCCAGGGCGGTGGCGTACGAGTTCCAGCGTGAGGGGGCTTCTGCGAACGTCGTGGCGCTCCCGGACGGTGTGAATCGTTCGGGCGCGGCACGGGTCATCGGCGGCCTGCTGGCGGACCCGGTGCTCACCGGCGAGTTGCTGGACCTCGGGAGCGCAAAGCTCGGAAGGGTCCAGCCGTGAGCCTGTCCGTCGTCACCGGCGCCGCACGGGGGATCGGGCTCGAGATCGCCCGCCGCCTGGCGGCAGACGGCCATGCGCTGCTCCTCGTCGACATCGCGCCGGCGGTGGAGGCTGCGGCGACCGAGCTCGGCGCCGCCTCGGTCTGCGCCGACGTGACGGCGCCGGCGGGCATCGAGGCCGTCGCCGCGGCGGTGGAGGCCAGGGGCGAGGGGGTTCGGGCGATCGTGAACAACGCCGGGATCACGCGCGACGCCCGCCTCACGAAGATGGCCGAGTCGGACTTCCGCGCCGTCCTGCAGGTAAACCTCGGTGCCGCCTACGCGCTGGTCGATCGGTTGCGCGGCGAATTGATCGACGGCAGTTCGATCGTCTCGATGAGCTCCCGCGCCTACCTCGGCACCTTCGGGCAGATCAACTACGTCGCATCCAAGGCCGGACTGGTGGGCCTGACCCGCGCCCTCGCCCGGGAGCTCGCCCCCCGGACGCGGGTCAACGCCGTCGCCCCGGGCTTCACGGATACCGCCATGACGAGGGCGGCGCCCGAAGCCGTCTGGGACAGCGTCGTGCCGTCGATCCCCATGAAGCGAGCCGGTGAGCCGACCGAGATCGCCGAGGTCGTCGCCTTCCTCACGTCGCCCGCTGCCTCGTACGTCACCGGCCAGGTGATATTCCCCTGCGGCGGGCGCAGCATCGTGTGACTCCCGGACCGCTTCATGAGCCACCGGGTCGACGAGGTGCCCGACGAGGGGGGAAAGTAGGGTGGCCGGCGGGAACTCAGGCACAGGGGGTGCAGGTATGACGTCGATCGTGCGGTTCGTCGACTCGGCTGCCGGGGTGGCCAGGCCGGGGGTTCTGGATGATGACGGGATTCACCCCGTCGAGAGCGTCGACACCCTGGCCGAGCTGTTGCACCTCCCCCTCGGGGAGATCCGCGGGCATCTCGAGAGGGCGCGGGGCAACCCGCCGGTGGAGGACGTGCCGCGGCTGCTGAGCCCCATCGACGGCGACACGCCGGTCTGGGGCGCCGGGGTGACCTACCGGGTGTCGCAGGAAGCGCGCATCGAGGAGAGCGGCGACGAGGACGTCTACATCCGGGTGTACAACGCCGAGCGCCCCGAGCTGTTCCTGAAGTGCGTCGCCCACGAGGTCGTCACCGACGGCGAGCCGGTCGGGCGGCGCCCCGACTCCGAGAACGACACGCCCGAGCCCGAGCTGGCCCTCATGATCAACACCGACGGCGAGATCGTCGCCTACGGCGTCTGCAACGACATGTGCGCCCGCGCCATCGAGGGCGAGAACCCCCTCTACATCCCCCAGGCCAAGATCTTCGCCGCCTCCTGCGTGCTGGCGCCCACCATGCGCCCCGCCTGGGAGGTGCCCGACGCCTACGACCTCACGATCCGGCTGCGGCTCAGCCGCGGTGCCGACGTGCTGTTCCGAGGGTCCACCTCCACCTCAGAGCTGGCGCGCACGCTCGAGGAGCTGGTGGAGTGCCTGTTCTGCGCCACGGCGTTCCCCGACGGCGTGGTGCTCTCCACCGGCACGTGCCTGGTGCCGCCGCTGGAGTGCCCCAGCGAGGTCGGCGACATCATCGAGATCGCCATCGACGACATCGGCAGCATGCGCAACGTCGTCACCTCCACCGACGACATCAAGCCGTGGCTGCACCGTCGCCACGCCGACCCCCTGGCGGCATACGAGACCTGACCCGGTACCCCGCGGCGGCCAGGCATCCTGACGACGGGTATGATGATCGGTATGACCGTTCCTCGAGCGAAGATCACCATCACCATCGACGCGGCGCTGTTGGCTCGCGTCCGGCTGGCGGTGGAGGCCGGGCACGCCCGCAGCGTCTCCGCCTACATCGAGCATGCCGTCGCCGGTCAGCTCACCGCGGAGGATGACTTCGAAGCCATGCTGGCAGAGAGTCTTGCTGCGACCGGCGGACCGCCGACCGACGCAGAACTGGAGGCCGCCGGGCGTCTCCTCGCGGGCGAACCCGTTGCGGATGAGGCCGCGTGAGCGGCGCGATTCTCGACACGGGGGCGTTGCTTGCCATCGAGCGCGGTGACCGTGTCATCGACGTCCTGCTGGTGCAGGCCAAGAGGGTACGAGCAAGGCTGACGGTCCCCGCGGGATGTGTTGCCCAGGCATGGCGGAATCCTCGGCGACAGGCCCGGCTGGCGACCTTCCTCCGGCGGTCGTATGTGGACATCGTGGCCCTCGACGCCGACGACGCCCGACGCATCGGCCTGCTGATGGCGTCCTCCGGCACGACCGACGTCGTGGATGCCCACGTCGCCGTGTGTGCTCTCCGCCGCGGCGTGCCGGTCCTCACCAGCGATCCGGACGACATCGAGCGGCTGGCGCCGGCTCTGCGGGTTCACGCCGTCTGAGTGATCCCGGACACGGGGGGCGGCTCGACGTCTCCCGCAGAGTCAGGAGCCGCCGGGGGAGTTGCCTTTGGTCAGGCGGCTCGCTCCGGAGGTCCGTCGCCCGCCCGCTGCTCCTGAGGCTCGGGGAAGCCGATCCCCAGGTTCCCCTCGATGCGGGCCACGCTCACCTTCACGTCGGTGCCGGTGCCGGGCCGCGCTCGTCGACTCGCAGGCTCCTGTCGCGGTTGTCCGGCAGGCGCCTAGACCAGCTGGCCGATTATGAGGGCCACGCCGCCGGCGAGGGCGACGCTGAGTACCGCCGGGCGGAACCAGTTCCGATCCAGGTAGGGCCGCACCACCCGCGAGATCGCCAGCCCGATGAACATCCCCGGCACCAGGTAACCGATCAGCTTGAGTTCGTGGAGGCCGAAGTTGTCTCGGGCCACCAGCAGAGCGATGCCCACCCCGCCCACGATGCCGATGTACACCGAGGAGGTGGACCGCAGGACGGGCGGGCGCATCTCGCTGAAGCAGATACCCAACGGAGCACCGGGCAGCGCCGCGGCCATGGCTCCGAAGCTGCAGGTCAGCCCCCCGGCGATCTCGGTGCGGCGGGTCTGCCGCAGGCGGAAGCCTGCCAGCAGGACCAGCGCCGAGCCGGCCACCAGAGCCCCTATCAGGATCGTCCGGATCGTCTCGGGCACGAGTTCCAGGACCGCGATGCCGGCCGCCAGGCCGGCCGGCAGTCCCCAGAGCGCGTGCCTCACCGCTCGCCAGTCGATGTGCCTGCCCTCCACGATGATGTGGCGTATGCCGATGATCTGACCGACGATCAGCAGCGGCCCGGGGATGAACGTGGGGTCGATGGCGACCAGGGCCGGAGCGGCGACCAGCGACAGGCCCACGCCGACCGAGCCCTGCACGATGGCGCCGCCCGCCACCGCGGCGATGGCGAGGACCAACTCGACGGCGCTCAGGGGTTCCCCCCGAACGCGCCCCGCCTGACCCGGATCTCCCCGGCCACCTCCCGGCAGGGGTACACCTCGATGTCACCCTTGCGGTCGCGGCGGCCGTCGAGGTTCTCCTTCCAGCCGCTCCCGTCGGTGGCGAAGGTCCAGAAGTGCGTGAGGCAGACGATCTCCTCGCCGGCCACGGCCCCGGAGCCCCCGAGGTGCGACCACTGGTGCGGGCAGCGTGCCTCCATCACGCACGGGACACCGCTCTCGGTGCGCCACACCACCACGTCGGCACCCTCGAGGGTCGCCTCGACGACCTCGCCGGGCGCCACCGCCCCGGCCGCCGCGACCGTGACCCACGAGCCGCCGGCGGCACCGTCGGTCATGCGCAGGCCTCGACGATGGCGGCACGGATGCGCTGCGGTGACAGCGGGCCGTCGGTCAGGCGCACCCCGAGGGGTGCCAGGGCGTCGGCCACGGCGTTGAAGACGCACGGAACCGACCCGATCGCCCCTCCCTCGCCGGTTCCCTTGTGGCCGCCCGGGCTGTCCGAGGGGGTGACGATGTGACCGAACTCGAATGAGGGAATCTCCGCGGCGCTCGGCACCAGATAGTCGGCGAACGTGGTGGCCAGGGGGTTGCCGTCTGCGTCGTAGGCGACCTCCTCCAGCAGCGCCCCGCCGATGCCCTGCGCCGCGCCACCGGCGATCTGACCCTTCACCACCATCGGGTTGATCATCACGCCGCAATCCTCGCTCACGGCGTAGCGCAGCAGCCGGACGGCACCGGTGGCGACGTCCACCTCGCAGGTGCAGGCATGGGCGGCATTGGAATAGGTGACGGGGGGCGCCTTGAATCTCGCCGTGTGCTCCAGCCCGCCGCTGATGTCTGCGGGCAGGGTGTCCGGCCGCATGTAGGCGGCCCGGGCCACCTCGGCGACGGTCGTCCGCCGCGCCGGCGTGCCGCGCACCACCACGGCGCCGCCGCCGAGGTCGAGATCGTCGACGGAGGCCTCCATCAGCTCGGACGCGACCCGCAGCAGCTTCGCCCGCACGCCCGCCGAGGCGGCACGTGCCGCGCCGCCGGCGATGACCGCCGAGCGGCTGCCGCCGGTGCCGAACCCGTAGGGGGTGCCGTGGCCCTGATGAAACCGCACGTCACCGGGATGCACACCGAGCGCGTCGGCCACGATTTGCGCCATCGTGGTCTCGAGGCTCTGGCCGTGGCTGCCGGTGCCGGCGTAGACGTTCACCGCCACAGGGTCGCCGACGAAGCGCACGTCGCCGTCGGCCAGAAGGTGGTCCGGGGGCCCGCCCCCGCCCGGGAGCACGAGCGAGCCGCGCATCGAGCCCACGTCGCCGTTGAGGCCGTCGGCGGTCCACACCGCCCACACCCCGTCGAGGGCTGCGGCGGCCTTCACATCGAGACGCGTGATCCGGGCCCGTGCCCGGGTGCTGCGGGCGAAGGCAACGTGCCCGGTGCCGACCGGCGCGAGGTTGGCGACGTAGCGGCCGCGCCCGGTGAGCAGCCGGGGGTCCTCGAGGCGGGCGACCGACTGTCCGACGTAACGGGCCGCGGGCGGGGCGGTGCCGGCCGCCGCGGCCGGATCGTTCACGGGCGCGGGGCCGCGGCGCAGGAGTCGGGCGCGTCGGCGTTCAAGGGGTCGAGGAGATCGGTGGCGACGGTCGCTGCTCAGTCCTTGGCGTCGACCATCTCCACGATGCGCTCGGGGGTGGCGGGCAGGCGCCGGATGCGGATGCCCAGGGCGTCGTCGATGGCGGCGCAGATGGCCGAGGGTGCCATCATGCGTCCCGCCTCGCCGCCGCCCTTGATGCCGTAGGGGGTGTAGGGGCTGGGTGTCTCGTTGTGGCCCACCCGCAGCGTCGGCGAGTCCATCGCCGAGGGGATGAGGTACTCGGCGAACGACGGCGTCCGCAGCACGCCGTCCTCGTCGTAGAGGAACTCCTCGTACAGCGTGCTGCCGAGGCCCTGCACGGTGCCGCCGATGACCTGGCCACCCACCGAGCGGGGGTTCACGACGGTGCCGCAGTCGTGCACCGCCGCGTAGTCCAGGAACTCGACCCGCCCCGTCTCGGGGTCCACCTCCACGACCACGACGTGGCTGGCGTGGCCCACGAACGGGTAGAAGACGCCCAGATTGGTGCGCTCGGGGTTGGGCATGGTGGTGTAGGGGTGGTCCTGCACGTGGCTGGCCTCGAGGCCGGTCTCGATCTCCTCGGGCAGGGAGTGCTTGAACATGTGCGCCGCCAGGGCGATCTCGGCGAGTTCCTTGCGCTGGTCGGGGCTGCCGCGCACCGCGAAGCCGCCGTTCTCCCAGACGAGGTCGTCCTCGTTGGCCTCCAGCAGGTGGGCGGCGATCTTGGCGGCCTTGGCCCGGATGCTCTGGGAGGCTCCCTCCACCGCGCCGCCCACCATGATCGTGAAGCGGCTGCCGCCCGGCCCGGTGGCGGGCATTCCCTGGTTGGAGCCGCCGTAGACCACCGAGACGTCCTCGGGCTCGACGCCCAGTTCCTCGGCCACGAACTGCGCCACCATCGTCTCGGGGCTGTTTCCCCAGGAGGCGTTGGAGTACAGCGTGGCGGTCACCGCGCCCATGGCGTCCACCTTCAGCGTCACGCTCTCGGGCGCGCTGGTGACCGGTGCGGCCACCGGCTCGTCGAACCAGAACCAGAACTCGGTGGCGCTGAAGACGCTGCGCTCCTGGCAGGTGCACACCCCGATGCCGATGTGGCGGCCCTCGGCGCGCATCTCGGCCTGGCGCTCGCGCCAACCCTTGTAGTCCGACAGCTCCATCGTCTTGTTCAGCACGGCCTCGTAGTCGCCGCTGTCGTAGACGTTGCCGGTGGGGATGAAGTAGGGGAACTGGTCGGGCTGGATGAAGTTCATGCGCCTGATGTCCACCGGATCCATGTCCAACTCGCGGGCCATGAGGTCCACCATGCGCTCCAGGATCCAGTTGCCCACCTCCGAGCCGAAGCCCCGGTAGGCGCCCTGCTGGCACTTGTTGGTCAGTACCGCCGTGAGGTCGTAGCCGATGCTGCTCATGCGGTAGGGGCCCACGGCCTGGGCGAGCGAGTTGCCGTGCTGGCCCACGCCGAACTGGATGTAGGCCCCGTAGTTGTCCACCACCTTGTAGCGGGTGCTCAACAGCGTGCCGTCGGCCTTGGCCGCCAACTCCACCTCGTAGTAGCGGTCCGAGCCGTGGTGGTCGCCGTTGGCGATGTTGTCGAGGCGGTCCTGCATGAACTTCACCGGCCGCCCGGTGATGCGCGCCATCATCGCCGCGATCGTGGCGGTCTTGACCTCGAAGAACTTGGCTCCGAAGCTGCCGCCGGAGGGATGGGGTTGCAGGTCCAGCTTGTTGCTGGGCACCCGCAGCGTGTTGGCCAGCAGGAACAGGAAGTGCGTGAACGACATGGAGTTCACGTGGATGGTCATCATGCCGGTGGCGGCGTCGTAGTCGGCCACCGCTCCGACGGTCTCCAGCGGCTGGCCGCCCGAGCGGCCCCACCACAGCGTGTCGCGCACGATCACGTCCGCGGCCGCGAAGTCGCCGTCCACGTCACCGAAGGTGAAGTTGCGCTGGAACGGGATGTTGGACTCCAGCGCCTCGTGGATCAGCGGCGCATCGTCCTCGAGGGCTTCGAGCAGGTCGGTGAGCGGTTCGAGGGGCTCGTACTCCACCTCGATCAGCTCGGCGGCGTCCTCGGCGATGGCCCGGGAGGTGGCGGCCACCACGGCCACGCCCTCGCCCATGTAGCGGACCTTGTCGACGGCCAGGCAGTACCAGGTGTGCTTGTCCGGCGACGGCCCGAAGTCGGGCATCGGGTTCACGTGGTCGGTGACGTTCTCGCTGGTGACGATGGCGACCACGCCGGGCACCGCCTCGGCGGCGGAGGTGTCAATGCTGAGGATCTTGGCGTGGGCCATGGTGCTGCGCGCCACGGCCACCTCCAGCATGTTCGGCACCTCGTAGTCGTCGATGTAGTTGCCCCTGCCGCGCAGGAACTTCGGGTCCTCCACGCGGGGGATCGACTTGCCGACCCACTCCAGGTGCTCGGGGTGCTGGCGTACTTCGGGGACGGTCATGTCAGCCCTCCTCTGCGCGCATCTCGGCGGCGGCGTCGAGCACCGCGTCGACGATGTACTGGTAGCCGGTGCAGCGGCACATGTTGCTGGAGATCCCCTCCCTGGCCTCTTCGGCGGTGAGGTCGGGGTTGTCGTTGATCAGCTCCAGACTGCGCAGCAGCATCCCCGGTGTGCAGAACCCGCACTGCAGGCCCTGGTGGCGCCGGAACGCCTCCTGCAGCGGGTGCATCTCGGCGCCGGGGGCGAGGCTCTCGACGGTCTGGATGTCGGCCCCGTCGGCCTGCACGGCGAACATGATGCACGACCGCACGCTGCGGCCGCCGATCAGCACGGTGCAGGCGCCGCAGGCGCCCTGCTCGCACCCTATGTGCGTGCCCACCAGCCCGACGTCGTGGCGCAGGAAGTCCGCCAGGCTGCGGCGCGACTCCACATTGGCCGACGTCATCGCGCCGTTGATGGTCACGGTGATGTCGTGAGTGCTCATGCGTCACCTCCTGCGCGCTCGGCGGCGGTTGTCAGTGCCCGCCGGGTGAGGACCCGTGCCAGCTTCTTGCGGTAGGCGCCCGAGCCGAACGAGTCCGACAACGGCTCGATGCCGGTTGCCGCCGCCTCGGCCGCGGCTTCGAACGCCTCGGCGCCCGGCTCTGCGCCCACCAGGACCGCCTCCGCCTCGGGGCGGCGCAGCGGCACCTCCGCCACCCCGCCCAGCACCACCGAGGCCCGATCGATGGCGCCGCCGCTGGTGTGGATCAGCACGGCCGCCAGCGCGATCGGCCAACTCTCCGCGGTCACGCTGAACTCCAGGAACCCGTGGCCGGTGCCCGCCGGCCAGGCGTCCACCGTCACGGCGGTCACCAGCTCGCCCTCCTCCAGGGCCGTCGTGAAGTAGCCCTCGAAGAAGTCCTCCGAGGCGATCTCCCGGGTGCCGCCGGCGCCCTGCGCGGTCACCGTGCCGCCCTGTGCCTTGAACGCCGCGGGCATCTCCGCACTCGGATCGGCATGGGCGATGCTGCCCACCACCGTGCCCTGATGGCGCACCGGCACCTGTCCGGCGTTCGAGATGGCGTCGGCCAGTACCGGGGCGGTCGCCAGCGTGTCGGCATGCAACTCCACGGTCCGCTGGCGAGCGCCTGCGCCGATGTGCAGCCCGCCGCCGTTGGCGCCGCAACCGGCCAGATCCGGTGCACCGGTGATGTCCACCAGATGCCCCGGCGCGGCCAGGCGCAGATTCATCAACGGGATCAGGCTCTGACCCCCCGCCAGAATCCGCGCATCGAACCCCAACTCACCCAGCAGCCCCGCCGCCTCCGCAGCAGACCCCGCCCGGTGATACTCGAAAGGTGGCGACTTCATAGGCCCTCCCTGGAGACGCTGATCCGGAACGTAGTTGCTGGGGGATGGACGTGCCATCTGCGCCGGTGCCGATCGGCACGGGGATCGCGCGTGTGACTCGGCGGCCTGAACCTCGGCGCCCCTGCCCTTCCGGCTTCCCGCATTCCCGGCCGCCCCCCTTGGCCGGGATGCGGGAAGCCTCCAGGGAAGACTCTCAGGGCGGACCGGGCAGAAGACCTAGACGCCGAACACCTCGTTGAGGATTGGCGCGAACCCTAGCCGAGAACCGCTGGTCGCTCCCCTGAGCGCTAGAGGAGGCGTAGGTGCCGTGCCGTGGCGAGGGCCTCGATCCGGTTGCGGGCCTGCAGCTTCTGCAGCAGCGACTGCACGTAGCTGCGCACCGTGTTCTCGGCGAGGTGCAACTCCTCGGCGATCTCCTTGCTCGTGCGCCCGAGGGCCATGATGCAGAGCACCTCGTACTCGCGCGTCGTCAGTGAGACGCCGCAGCCGTTGGGCCCCGGCAGGTTCTGCGCCCGCTCGGCGGGCAGGTCGGTGAGCGAGGGGTCCACGAACACGTTGCCGGCCAGCACCGCTCGCAGCGCTTCGACGAGATCTCGGGTCCCTTTGAGCACAATGCCCGTCGCACCGGCGTTCAGGCAGGCTCGCAGAGGCTCGGGATCGTCGAAGGCGGTGTGGATCACAACCGTCGAACTTGGCGAGATCGAGAGCAGCGTCCGGCACAGAGGGGGCGCCAGGTGGTTGCCCAGCTTCAAGTCCAGGATCACGATGTCGGGTCTGAGCAGTCGTGCCTGGGACTCGGCGCTCGCCGGATCTGTCGCCTCGCCGACGAGTTGCAGATCGCTCGTCTCGGCGAGAATCCGGCGAACCCCGTCGATGACGATCGGGTGGTCGTCGACGACGAGGACTCGGGCGGGGGCGTGTGCTTCGGATCCGCTGTCAGTCATCGCGTCGCCTCGGCGGCGACACAGCGGGTGAGCGGCGGGGCGCCGGCTCCTGGGCCCTCAACGGTCGGCCGGTTCGGTCGGCACCGTCATGCGCAGCGTTGTGCCGCCGTCGTCGTTCGTCGTGAGTTCGAGTTCTCCGCCGAGATGCTCCACCCGGCGCAGCAGCGACGTGAGGCCCCAGTTGTGCTCGCCCCGGGGGATCGCCTGGAGCTCGAAGCCCTCGGGGAGCCCCGAGCCGTCGTCCTGCACTACGAGGGTCACGTGCCCGTCCTCGAAGTGCAGCGTCACGACGACCATGTTGGCGGCGGCATGCTGCTCGATGTTGAACAGTGCCTGGCGCACGCCGGCCACGAGAGCGTTCTCGACCCGCGGCGACATCGCGCGGGCCTGGCCGCGGACGACGAGATGGGTGGCGAGCCCGGCCCGTGATTCCAGGTCGGCCAGTTCGCGACGCAGGGCCACGGGCACGGTCTCGGGACTGTCCGAAGGGGCGAGGGCGTCGAACGCCTCTCGCATGCGGCGCGCCGCCAGCCGGGCCTGTGCCTCGATGTTGAGGGCGCTCTCGGCCACCGGTCCGTCCGTGGCCGATCGGGCCATCTGGGCCGCCGCCACGCCGATGCTGAACAGCAGTTGGCCGACATCGTCGTGCAGGTTGGAGGCGATGCGGAGCCGCTCGGCGTGTACTTGCTCGGACAGGGCCTGGCTGGCTCGCATGGTGAGCGACATCACCGGGGCAAGGTCCACGGCGGTGGCCTGTAGCAGCGTCATGGCCCGGTCGCCCAGTGATCCCACGCTGCGGGTCGCCGCATAGAGCACGCCGAGAACGTCCCCATCTCCGAAGACGGGGACGGCGATCATCCCGCCGATCCCCTCGCCGCGGACGATGTCGGCGAATTCCTGGGAGATCCCCGGATCGTTGAGGTAGTCGGCCACGGCGACGGGGCGCCGCTCCAGAAGCGCCCGGCCGCCCAGCCCCTGTCCCGTGGAGACGCGCACGCCGCGGAACCGCGGGGTTCGTTCGCCGCTGCTGCCCAGCATCACCAGCAGGCCGGGATCGGTGCGGACGGCGACCGACGCCAACGGTACGCCGAGCAGCCCATCGATCTCGCGGGCGGCCTGCTGGGCGAACGCCTCGTTGTCCAGGAAGCCGCCGAGGCGGCGCGCGCTCTCGGCGATGCGACGCCGGTCGGCGGAGTCAGCGAGGGTCGGCACCGGTGACGCCCCGGGGTCTCTGGCGGGCCCGACTCAGCGCGGCGGGGGGCTCGGGAAACCGCCCACCAGCGTCTCGTAGGTCTTGGCCGCCGCCAGGGCAGTCGTCTCGTCCCAGTAGCGGGCCACGAAGCTCATCCCCACCGGCAGCCCGTCGCTGAGGCCCGCGGGCACGTTGATCGTCGGGTGGCCGGTGACCGAGGAGGGCAGGGTGTTGGGGACCATCTCCAGCGCCCTGGCCACGTAGTCGGCCACCGAGCAGTCCTGCCGGGGCAGGACGGTGGCCCGCATCGGCAGGGTGGGGTAGCAGAGCACGTCGCAATTCTCGAGAGCCCGGTCGTAGGCCGCTCCTACGCGCGGGCGCAGGTTCTGAGCCTTGGCGTAGCACGACCCACCCAGCAGGTTAAGCGTGTACTGCCCGCACAGGGCCACGAACTTCACGCTGTGGGAGACCTCGTTGCCGTGTCGACGCCAGCCCTCGGCGAAGGCCTGCATGATCTCGGGGTTGTAGCGCCCCTTGTGATTGAGGCCGTAGCCGTTGCCGCGCAGCATCTGCCAGGC